>DATABP010000263.1:0-3104 GCA_036259515.1 Thermoanaerobaculia bacterium
GTCGAGCCGGGCACGCTGGCGGTCGGCGGCGGCGAGCTGCCGACGGTCACCTTCCGCATCGCGGTCGAGGAGACCTTCAAGGGCGCCTTCGAGGGCAAGCAGGCCGAGTTCGTCGAGATGACGGTCGTCGGCGACCTCAAGCAGGGCGAGCGCGTCGGCGGCCTCGTCCGCTTCGCCAACCTGCCGGCGCCGCCCCGGCTCGTCGCCGGAGGCGATTACGTGATCTTCGCCACCGCGCCGTCCGCCGCGGGGCTGTCGACCGCGGTCGGCCTCGGCCAGGGCGCGTTCAAGGTCTACCAGGGCGAGGGCCGCCAGGAGCTGGCGGTCAACGAGCTCGGGAACCTGGGGCTGTTCGCCGGCCCCGTCACCTACGCCACGCTGGCCGACGCCATCCGCCAGCGGGTGGGCGAGTGAAGGAGACCGCGATGAAGCGCAACCTCCTCCGCTCGCCGGCCCGCCTCGCCCTCGCCGTGGCGGCCGTCGCCGTCCTCGCCCCGGCCGCCCTGGCCGCCGGTCCGCTCGCGCTGTGCGAAGACGGCCAGGCGTTCCTGTGGCCCGGCGGCGGCGCCGACGTCCCGTTCAACCCCGACCAGGGGCCGCTCGGGCCGCTGACCAACGCCCAGGCGGTGGCCGCGGTGCAGGCGTCGTTCGACGTGTGGGCCGCCGTACCGACCGCGACGGTGAGCTACGCCAACGCCGGGCCGCTGCCGGTCGACGTCAACATCGGCAACTTCCTGCCCTTCGTCTTCCCGGCGGCGCCGGACGGCCTGTCGGCGATCGTCTTCGACGACACCGGCGACGTCTTCGACTTCCTCTTCGGCCCCGGCTCGGGCGTCCTCGGCTTCGCCGGCCCGGAGTGGGGCGACCCGGTGGCCTGCACCATCCTCGAGGGCGTGAGCTTCCTCAACGGCCCCGCCTTCGACGACCTGGTGGCGGCGACCGACGTGATGGTGCACGAGTTCGGGCACTACACCAACCTCGCCCACACCGTGGTCAACGGCCAGATCTACATCGGCGACGACACCGGCCCCTCGCCGTCGAACCCGTTCGTGGCGCCGCCGAACCCGCTCGGGCTCGAGGTCGTCGAGACGATGTACCCGTTCTACTTCGGCCCCGGGATCGGCACCCAGACGCTGCACAAGGACGACGTCGCCAGCGTCTCGGCGCTCTACCCGGACCCGAGCTTCGCCGCCACCACCGGGACGATCGCGGGCACCGTCCTCGCCTCGAACGGCACCACCCGGCTGACCGGCGTCAACGTCGTCGCGCGCAACGAGGCCGATCCCTTCGGCGACGCGGTGTCGGCGATCTCGTCGGACTACAGCGACCTGTCGCCGGGCAGCCCGCTCCTCGGCGCCTATCGGCTGTTCGGGCTCACCCCGGGCGCCGACTACCGCGTCTACGTCGACGAGATCCTCGCCGGCGGCTTCTCGACGCCGCCCTCGGCGCTCCCCGCCCCGGAGGAGTACGCCAGCGGCGCCACCGAGTCGAACAACATCACCAGCCCGGACCCGGCGACCGACTTCGTCCACTTCCAGCCCGGCGCCACCGGCGTCGACGTGATCTTCAACTCGCCGGCTCCGGGCGACCCGCTGCCGGTGGGCGACGACGGCTTCTTCGAGCTCGCGCTGCCGTTCCCCTTCACGATCTGCGGCCAGAGCTTCCAGTCGGTGTTCGTCAACGCCAACGGCAGCGTCACCTTCGGGGCGCCCTCCACCGACTTCTCGGAGTCGGCGGCCGAGCTCCGCTCCGGCCCGCCGCGCGTCGCCGGCGTCTGGGACGACCTCAACTCCTCGGCCGGCGGCATCGTCACCTTCGCCCAGACGAAGAACAGCTTCAGCGCGATCTGGGACGGCGTGCCGGAGTTCCCGGCCACCGGCTCGAACAGCTTCTCGATCACGCTCAAGCGCTCGGCGAGCCACGTCGACGTGGCGCTCGGCGCGGTCTCGGCGCTCGACGGCCTGACCGGCGTCTCCTGCGGCGGCGCGGTGACCTCGGGATTCGAGGCGGCGAGCGACCTGTCGTCGTTCGGCGGGGATCGCATCGACCTCCACGACCAGCCGGCGCTGTTCGAGCTGTTCACCACCGGCAGCCCGAACGACCTCGCCGGCGGCACCGTGCGCTTCACCGGCAGCACCGACTACGAGGACAACTGGGCCGAGCCGAACGACAACCTGGTCCACGCGCGGCAGATCGAGCTGCCCTTCGCCTCGATCGACGTCGACCGCTTCACCGAGATCGAGCCGACCGGCGCCGACGTCGACTTCTACCGCTTCTCGGCGGAGGCCGGCACCTCGCTCGTGGCGCAGGTCGTCGCCGGCCAGCTCGACACCCTGATCGTGGTCGCCGACGCGGCGGGGAACGTCCTCGCCGTCGACGACGACGGCGGCCCGGGCCTGCTCTCGCGCGCCGTGGTGCCGATCCCGGCGGACGGCGACTACTTCCTCGGCGTCACCACCTTCCCGGACACCGACTTCACCGGCGACGGGAGCACCGGCGGCCGCTACGTGCTCGACCTCTTCGTCATCGACGGCACGCTGCTGACGCTGGGCGACGACGCCTCGGTCGAGGTCCCGCTCCCCTTCTCCTTCCCCTTCCAGGGAGCGGGCCGGACGAGCGTCTTCGTCAACTCCAACGGCAACCTCACCTTCGGCTCCGGCGACACCGACTTCAGCGAGACGGTGGCCGAGCTCCTCGACGACCAGCCGCGCATCGCCGCGCTGTGGGACGACCTCTCCCCGAACAACGCGGGCCTGGTCGTCGTCGAGCAGACCGCGTCGACCTGGAGCGTCACCTTCGACGGCGTGCCGGAGTTCGTCACCACCGGCGCCAACACCTTCACCGTGACGCTCCACCCGAGCGGCCGGATCGACGTCGCCTACGGCGCGATCACCGCCGCCGACGCCATCGTCGGCGTCACCCCCGGCGGCGGCGCCGCCAACCCCGGCGAGAGCGACCTGTCGAGCTCGCCGACCTGGCCGGCGGCGGGGGTGACCTACGAGCAGTTCGTGATCGGCGGTCCGGTGGACCTGGGCGGGAGCACGATCAGCTTCGTGCCGTAGGGCTCGGCGGTCGAAGTCGAGTGGAAGCACCGGGGGGGGGGG
>DATABP010000264.1:0-2518 GCA_036259515.1 Thermoanaerobaculia bacterium
GGCGAGGACGGTGGCGAGCACGTGCTCGACGCCGCCCTCCTCGACGAGGTGGCTGACGCCGGCGATGCCGGCGAGGTTGGCCTCCAGCCGATCGATCGCCGCCTCGCCGGCGCCGGGCACCACCTCGACGATCAGCCCGCCGGCGGCGGCGACGCCGGCAGGGCGGCCGAGGACGCCCAAGAGCACCGCCGAGCGCGTCTGCTCGCTCTGCGCCAGGAAGTGCGCCACGTCGTCGCCGATCTCGCCCGAGACCAGCTCGACCTGGCTGTCGTAGCTGCCGCCGGGCAGCTCGCGGTGGACGCGCAGCAGGCCGCTGCCGACCGCGGCGCCCACCGCCAGCTTGCCGTCCGGCCGGTGCGGCACGTCGACCCGCGGCGCGCCGACCATGCCGCGCAGGTTGCCGCGGTCGTCGCACTCGGCGACCACCCGCCGGATCGGCCCGTCGCCGCGGATCTCCACCACCAGCCGCGACGGCGTCTTCTCCGCCAGCCGCAGCAGGAGCGCCGCCCCCGCCATCCCGCGCCCCATCGCCGCCGCCGCCACCGGCGACAGATCCAGCCGCACCCGCGCCGTCTCCACGATCGCCGTCACCTCCGCCACCGCCCACCGCAGCCCGCCGGCGGCGGCCATGCCCATGCGGAGGGTCCCCTCGGCCAGCGCGGGGGAGGTGTCGAGATCGGTCGAGGCGAGGGGGCTCGTATCGGTCACGGCGAAGAGCTCCGAGGAAGGACGAGGCGCCGCGGCGGCTCGCGGCGATTGCCGCGCCAGGGGGTCGGCGGCTGCCTTACAACCGCCTTCCAAGAGGGGCTATTGCACCGGCTGCTATGATCGGTCCCCCGCGGCACCCCCCGCCGCCGCTCCACCTCTTCGAGCCCCAGAGCATGAGCACCTTCTACGTCACCACCCCGATCTACTACGTCAACGACCTGCCGCACATCGGGCACATCTACACCACCGTGGTCGGCGACGTGGTGGCGCGGCACCGGAGGCTCGGCGGGCGGGACACGCGGTTCCTCACCGGCACCGACGAGCACGGGCAGAACATCGAGCGGGCGGCGCGCGAGCAGGGGGTGGCGCCGATCGAGCTCGCCGACCGGGTGGTGCACCGGTACCACCAGCTCTGGGACGAGCTGGCGATGTCGCACGACGACTTCATCCGCACCACCGCGCCGCGCCATCGGCCGGCGGTCGAGGAGATGATCCGCCGCATCGACGCCGCCGGCGACCTCTACGCCGCGGCGCACGAGGGCTGGTACTGCCCGGCGTGCGAGAACTTCTACACCGAGAAGGAGCTGGCGGGCGACGAGCGGGCGCCGCTCTGCCCGGTGCACGAGCGTGCGGTCGAGTGGAAGAGCGAGGAGAACGTGTTCTTCCGGCTCTCGAAGTACCAGCAGCCGCTCCTCGACCTCTACCGCGAGCGGCCGGGCTTCGTGCGCCCGGAGAGCCGGAGGAACGAGGTGCGCGCCTTCGTCGAGTCGGGGCTCAAGGACCTCTCGGTGTCGCGCGCCCACCTCGCCTGGGGCATCCCCTTCCCGGAGCGGCCGGGGCAGACCGTCTACGTGTGGCTCGACGCGCTCACCAACTACGTCTCGGCGCTCGGCTTCGGCGGCGGCGACCCGTCGCTCTACCGCCGCTACTGGGAGGACGGCGACGAGCGCGTCCACCTCGTCGGGAAGGACATCCTGCGCTTCCACGCCGTCTACTGGCCGGCCTTCCTGATGTCGGCCGGGGTGCCGCTGCCGACCACCGTCTGGGCGCACGGCTGGTGGCTGCGCGACCAGAAGAAGGTGTCGAAGTCGTCCGGCAACCTGGTGCGGCCGGACGACCTCCTGCGCCGCTTCGGCGCCGACGCGCTGCGCTACTTCCTGATGCGCGAGATGGTGTTCGGCCAGGACGCCTCGTTCTCCGACGAGGCGTTCGTCGACCGCTACAACGCCGACCTGGCGAACACCCTCGGCAACACGGTGTCGCGGGTGGTGACGCTGTCGCGGAGCGCGTTCGACGGCATGACGCCGCCCGAGCCGTGCGACTCGAACCCGCTGATCGGCGTCGCCGCCGAGGTCGCCGCCGAGTACCGCGAGGCGATGGCCGGCTACGCCTTCCAGCGCGCGCTGGCGGCGCTGTGGCGCCTCCTCGCCGAGGCGAACCAGTACCTCGTGGAACGCGAGCCGTGGAAGCGGATGAAGGACGAGGGCGGCTCGCCGGCGGTCTCGCGCATCCTGTGGAACTGCCTCGAGTCGGTGCGCATCGTCGCCTCGGGACTGCTGCCCTTCATGCCGCGGACGGCGCCGCGGGTGCTGGCGGCGGTGGGCACCGCGATGCCGCCGGCGGACCTCGAGGCGGCGCTCGCCTGGGGCGGCACGCCGACCTCGGCGCTCCTGCCCGAGCCCGAGCCGCTCTTCCCGCGCATCGACAAGGAGGAGTACCTCGGCGAGACGGCGCGAGTGGCGACCGCGGCACCCGCGCCGCCGCCGCCACCGGCCGCCGCCCCCACCCCCCCCCCCCCCCCCCCCCACCC
>DATABP010000265.1:0-1897 GCA_036259515.1 Thermoanaerobaculia bacterium
ATGAAGCTGTCCTCGACGGTCACCGCGCCGGCGCCGAGGGAGATCAGGGTGTTGGGGATCTTGAAGGTCGAGCAGGGCGGCAGCGGCCGGGCCGCCTGCTCGGGGTGGAGCCGGACGTGGCGGCCGGCGGCGGGGTCGAGGACGACCATCGACGCCTCCGGCGGCAGGAGCGCCGCGAGCTCGGCGGGAGCCTCGGCCGGCGCGGCGGCGGCGCTCGCCTCCGGCACCGTCACCCGGATCGTCGCCCGCCCCTGCTCGCCGCCGGCCGCCGCCAGCGCGGCCGCGGTGGCGAGAACGGCCGCCGCCGCCCCGCTCCGCGGTGCCCGCCTCACACGTGGCAAGCCGCCATCCCGCGCTTCGCCAGGTACTGCTGGTGGTAGTCCTCGGCCGGCCAGAACTCGACGGCGGGGCTGATCCGGGTGGCGATCGGCCGCCGGTGCCGGCCCGACGCCTCCTCGCGCTCCAGGGACGCCCGCGCCGCCGCCTCCTGCGCCGCGCCGTGGACGAAGATCTCCGTGCGGTACTGGTCGCCGACGTCCGGCCCCTGGCGGTCGACCTGCGTCGGGTCGTGGCTCTGCCAGAAGACGTCGAGGAGCCGCTCGTAGCTCACCTGCGCCGGGTCGAACTCCACGCGCACCGCCTCGGCGTGGCCGGTGGCGTGGGAGCACACCTCGCGGTAGGTCGGAGCGGGCTTGTGGCCGCCGGTGTAACCGACGGTGGTGGAGGTCACGCCCGGCAGCGTGCGGAAGGCCTCCTCGACCCCCCAGAAGCAGCCGGCGGCGAAGGTGGCGGTCTCGGTCGTCATGGTGTCTCCTCAGGTCGCGTCCGTCGATCCCGAACCCGCGGGCGCCGGGAGGATGTTCCCGATCGCGCGGCCCATGCGCACCGGCGCGTCGGGCAGGAGCTCCTCGCTCCAGCGCACCCGGCCGGGGCCGAAGAGCAGGATCACCGTCGAGCCCATGTTGAAGCGGGCGATCTCGTCGCCGCGCGCGAAGGCGGGGCCGGCGTCGCCGTGGCGCCACGAGCGCACCCAGCGGGTGGTCGGCGGCGTGATCAGCCCCTGCCACACCGTCTCGATCGCCGAGACGAAGAGCGCCCCGACCATCACCACCGCCAGGGGCCCGGCGGCGGAGTCGAAGAGCGCCGCCACCCGCTCGTTGCGCGCGAAGAGGCGGGGCACGGCGCGGGTGGTCGCCGCGTCGACCGAGAAGAGCCGCCCCGGCACGTGCACCGTCTCGACCAGCCTGCCGGCGACCGGCAGGTGGATGCGGTGGTAGTCGCGCGGCGAGAGGTAGAGCGTGGCGAAGGCGCCGCCGCGGAAGGGCAGCGCGCGGTCGGGCGCACCCCCGAGCAGCTCCTCGACGGTGAACTCCCGCCCCTTCGCCTGGAACACCCGCCCCTCGTGGATCGCCCCCGCCTGGCTGACCACGCCGTCGACCGGGCAGGCGACGGCGGCCGGGTCCTCCGGCAGCGGCCGAGCGCCGGGGGCGAGCGGGCGGGTGAAGAAGTCGTTGAAGCTGGCGTAGGCGGCGAGCTCCGGCTCCGCCGCCTCGGACATGTCGACGTCGAAGTGCGCCGCCACCCGGCCGATGAGGAGCGACTTGAGCCACCGCCGCCGGCTGCGGGTCAGGCGGAAGACGATCCGCGACAGCGCGTGCTGCGGCAGCGGCCACTGCGACCAGGCGCGCAGCCGATCGCCGAGGCTGGCGGAGCGGGTGACCGGACGGTGCGGCTCGCGGGGGTCCTGCATGGGGCGAGTCTAGCCGGCGCGCCGGCCGCTACGGAGCGATCGGCGGGGGCGCTCCGCCGGCCTCGGCCGGCAGCTCGCGACCCTCCGCGTCGAGCCGGAAGTCGCCGGCGACCAACCGCACCCCGGTCGTCCAGGTGCCGGTGGTGC
>DATABP010000266.1:0-6726 GCA_036259515.1 Thermoanaerobaculia bacterium
GATGGCCCGGATTAGTCGCTCTCGATCCTGCCCCTCGAGCGCGCGAAGGCTCTTGGCGGCGCTGCTCTTGATCTGCACCCGGTAGGTCATCGTGAGGCGACTGGCTCGGCCAGCAGCTCGGCGCGGACGTCCTCCCACTCGAGCACGGGGTCCGCGGGATCGCGAAGAGCGTCGAGACCCAAGGAGAGATCCTCGAGATCGTCGAGGTAGTACTCGATCGCTTGGCGGATCACGTCGGCGCGGCTGCGGGTCAGGATCCTGGCGGCGCGGTCGAGCTCTTCGACCAGCTCATGCGGTACGCGGGCAGTGATTTGGGTCATGGGGTAAGTCTCCTGACAGTCAGCGACAGTCAGAGTATAGCGTGACCGTCTAGCCTCATCTCCGAGACCGTTCAATCGGTCGCCCGCAGAGGCGCGGAAGAGGGAGCCGCCCTGGTGATCATCGTCAACGCCGGAGTCGTCGCGAAGGTGGTCACCAGCGCCATGATCACCAGCATCGCGAACAGCCGCGGCGACAGCACGCTCAGCTCCAAGCCGATCGTCAGCACCACCAGCTCCATCAGCCCGCGGGTGTTCATCAGGACGCCGAGGGCGGCGGCCTCGCGCCAGCCGGTGCCGGTCAGGCGGGCGGCCAGCGCGCTGCCGCCGAACTTGCCGAGGGAGGCGACGAGGACGATCAGCGCGCAGAGCGCCCAGTCGCGGGCGCCGCGGATCATGCCGATCTCGGTGCGCAGGCCGACGAAGGCGAAGAAGGCGGGCAGGAGCAGCACGATCACCACGTCCTCCAGCTTGGCGCGGACGCGGCGCGCCAGCGCGGAGTCGTGGGGCACCAGGGCGCCGAGCAGGAAGGCGCCGAAGAGGGCGTGGATGCCGATCGCCTCGGTGGCGAGCGACGAGAGGAGGAGCGCGAGGAAGACCACCGCCATCGCGCCGTGGCCCTCCTCGGCCCGCGCCTCCTGCCGCCGCGCGAACCAGGCCGCCGCCGGCCGCACCACCGCGACCATCAGCACGACGTAGCCGACGGTCAGCGCCAGGGTGAGGAGCGCCTGGCCGGGCTCGGCGCGCGCCACCCCGACGACGAAGGCGAGCAGGCACCAGGCGGTCACGTCGTCGACCGCGGCGCAGGCGAGCGCCATCGTCCCCAGCGGCGTGCCCTGGAGCCGGCGGTCGGTGAGGATGCGCGCCAGCACCGGGAACGCGGTCACCGACAGCGAGACGCCGAGGAAGAGCGCGAAGACCGGGAACGGCACGTCGCTCGTCGCCAGCCGCGGGTAGAGATAGAGCGCCAGCCCGGCGCCGAGCAGGAAGGGCACCACGATGCTGGCGTGGGAGACCGCGATCGAGGTGCGGCCGCGCTCGCCGAGGAGCGCGAGGTCGATCTCGAGCCCGACCAGGAAGAGGAAGAGGAGCACGCCGACCTGCGAGAGCGCGCCGAGGACCGGCGCCACCTCGGGCGGCAGGAGGTAAGCCGAGAGCTCCGGCGCCACCCGTCCGAGGAGCGAGGGGCCGATCAGGATGCCGGCCGCGATCTCGCCGACCACCGCCGGCTGCCCGATGCGCGCGAAGAGCTTGCCGATCAGCCGCGCGGCGGCGAGGACGACGGCGAGGGCGAGGAGGACGTGGAAGAGGGTTCCGCCGCCCGGCGAGGCGTGGCTGCCGCCTCCGGCGGCGAAGGTCCCGCCTCCGGCGCCCGTGGGGGCGTCGAGGCCCGTCCCCAGCGCGCGGACGAGCAGGAACACGGCGACCGTCCCCGCCAGCATCGCGAGGTAGGTCGCCGCCGACCGCGCGCCCCGCTTCGGGGACGAGCCGCCCGCCTGGCGTGGCATGGGATCAAGCTAGCACGGGGTAGGCCGCCGGCCGGCAGGAGGGCTTCGACGGACGGGTGTCCGCCCTGCGGCGCCGGACAGGTGTCCGTCGGACGCCGCGGACGGAGCTCGGCGAAGAGCAGAAGTCGTTGTGTCCACTCGAGTTGTGGCGAGCACTCCGGATGGCACCGCCGTTGCTCTTCCCGCCCCCGCGATGCGAGGAATCCGAGGCACCGAGGCGATGGACACCGTGCTCGTGCGCGCGCCGTGGTGGCGGCGGCGGGGGCGGTGGTGGATGGCGGCGGCGGCGGCGGTCGCGCTGCTCGTCGCGCTGGCGGCGCCGGCCGCCGTGCGCTGGGCGAAGGCGGAGCGGTCGATCGACCGCGCCCGCCTGCGCCTCGCGACCGTCGAGCGCGGCGTGCTCACCCGCGACGCCGCCGCCCAGGGGCGGATCGTCGCCGCCAACCATCCGCGCCTGTTCAGCCCCGTTCGCGGCACCGTCGCCCTCGCCGTGCGCGCCGGGGACCTCGTCGCCGCCGGGCAGGTGCTCGCCGAGATCGAGAGCCCGGAGCTCGAGGCCGAGCTCGACGGCGAGCGCTCGGCGCTGATCTCGGCGGAGTCGGAGCTGGCGCGGCAGCGGATCGCGGCGCGGCAGCGGGCGGTGGCGGCGCGGCAGGAGGTCGAGCGGTTGGAGGTCTCCGCCGCCGCCGCCGAGCGCGAGCTGGCGCGGGCGCGGACGCTCGGCGACCAGGGGCTCCTCAACCAGGTCGAGCGCGACCGCGCCGAGGACGCCGTCACCCTCGCCCGTCTGGCGCTCGGGCAGGCCCGCCAGCAGGCGGAGCTCGGGGCCGAGGCGGTGGAGTTCGAGCTGGCCGACGCGGCGGCGCGGGTCGAGCGGCAGCGGCGGGCGGTCGAGGAGCTGGAGCGGCGGATCGCGGAACTGGCCGTGCGCGCGCCGTTCGCCGGGCTGGTCGGCACGGTCGAGGTCGAGGACCGCGACGCGGTGGCCGAGAACCAGGCGCTCCTCACCGTCGTCGACCTGTCGCGCTACGAGGTCGAGGTCGGCATCCCCGAGGTCTACGCCGACGACGTCGCCGCCGGCACCCGCGCCGTCGTGCTCTACGACGGCCGCCCCATCGCCGCCGAGGTGGTCGCCGTGTCGCCGGCGGTCGCCGGCGGTCAGGTCGAGGGGCGCGTCGCCTTCCGCGACGAGGCGCCGGCCGGGCTGCGGCAGAACCAGCGGGTGTCGGTGCGGCTGGTGTTCGACCGCCGCGCCGACGTGCTCAAGGTGCCGCGCGGGCCGTTCTACGAGTCCGGCGGCGGGCGGGCGATCTACGTTCTCGCCGACGACGGGCTGGCGGTGCGCCGCGAGATCGAGACCGGCGCGGCGAGCGTGTCCGAGATCGAGGTGACCGACGGCCTCGCGGAAGGCGAGACCGTGGTGCTCAACGACGTGACGGCGTTCGGCGGCGCCGAGACGGTGCTGGTGCGCTGAGCGCGCCGCCGCGCGCCGCGCCGCCGACGACGGAACCGTGCAGGACGACTGGCAGGCCGACCGGAGAGGGGCTCATCCGATGCTGGAGATGGAGAACGTCACCAAGCTGTACCGCACCGATCTCGTCGAGACGCGGGCGCTCAAGGACCTGTCGCTGGTCGTCGGGGCCGGCGAGTTCGTCGCCGTCACCGGGCCCTCCGGCTCGGGCAAGACCACCTTCCTCAACGTCGCCGGCCTCCTCGACGCCTTCGAGTCCGGCACCTACCGGCTCGACGGCGAGGACGTCTCGCGGCTCTCCGACCGCCGCATGTCGCGCCTCCGGAACGAGAAGATCGGGTTCATCTTCCAGAGCTTCAACCTCATCCCCGACCTCGACGTGGCCGACAACGTGGAGGTGCCGCTGCGCTACCGGGGGCTCTCCGGCAAGGAGCGCCGACAGCGGGTCGACGAGGCGCTCGGCTCGGTCGGCCTCCTGGCGCGGCGCAACCACCTGCCGTCGCAGCTCTCGGGCGGCCAGCAGCAGCGGGTGGCGATCGCCCGCGTGCTCGCCGCCAAGCCCCGGCTGATCCTCGCCGACGAGCCGACCGGCAACCTCGACTCGGCGATGTCGCGCGAGATCATGGACCTCCTCGAAGAGGTCAACCAGGCCGGCACGACGGTGCTGATGGTCACCCACGACCCGGCCTCGGCCGACCGCGCCCACCGCCGGCTCCACCTCTTCGACGGCCAGCTCGTCGAGTCCTCCGCCGTGGTCAAGCCGCTGGTCCGCCCCGCCGCCGCCGGCCACGGCGCGGCGAGCGCCTGAGGAGCCGCCGATGCTCGCCTACCACCTGCGCCTCGCCTGGCTCTCGGTGCGCCGGCATCCGGTGCTCTCCGCGCTGATCGTCGCCGGCATCGCGCTCGGCGTCGGCCTCTCCACCTGGGCGCTGACCGTGCGCCACGTGCTGTCGCGCAACCCGCTGCCCCACAAGGACGAGACCCTCCTCTACGTGCGGATGGACGCCTGGGACCCGGCGGTCGACCCGCCGCACACGGGCGGCATCCCCACCCAGATCACCTACCGCGACCTCCGCGGCATCATGGAGAGCGACCTGCCGCTGCGCCAGGCCGGCTCCTACGTCTCGAACCTCTACGTCTACCCGGAGTCGCCGGACGTGCGCCCCTTCCGCGAGCTGGTGCGGCTGACCTGGAGCGACTTCTTCCCGATGTTCGAGGTGCCGTTCCGCTACGGCGGGCCGTGGGACGAGGCGGCCGACGCCCGCCCGGAGGCGGTGGCGGTGATCGGCTCGGAGGTCAACCAGACCCTCTTCGGCGGCGAGAACAGCGTCGGCCGCACGCTGCGGCTGCGCGACCGCGAGTTCACCGTCGTCGGCGTGCTCGACGACTGGCGGCCGTCGATCCGCGTCTACGACCTCACCCAGAACCCGACCGTGCCGCCGGAGGACATCTACATCCCCTTCAACTGGATCGAGCCGATGGAGCTCCAGACCAGCGGCAACATCGACGGCTGGCGCTCGACCGACGGCGAGACCTTCGCCGAGCGCATCGCCGCCTCGGAGTCGGTGTTCATCCAGATGTGGGTCGAGCTGGCCGACCCCGGCGACCGCGCCGCCTACCAGTCGTTCCTCGACGCCTACGCCGCCGACCAGAAGCGCCTCGGCCGCTTCCAGCGCCCGCTCGACAACCGGCTGACCCCGATCCCCGAGCTGATGGAGGAGCTCGAGGTGGTGCCCGAGCAGGCGCAGGCGATGGCCGCGGCGTCGCTCCTCTTCCTCCTCGTCTGCGCGCTCAACCTGATCGGGCTCTTCCTCGGCAAGTTCCTGGCGCGTGCGCCGCAGGTCGGGGTGCGCCGGGCGCTCGGCGCTTCCCGCTGGAACGTCTTCCTCGAGCACCTGCTGGAGGCGGAGCTGGTCGGCCTCGCCGGCGGCGCGCTGGGGCTCGGCCTCGCCGCCGGCGGCCTGGCGCTCCTCAACCGGGCGATGGCCGAGCAGCTCGCCTCCGACGCCTACTTCCGGCTCGACGGCACGATGCTCGCCGCCGCGGTGCTCCTGTCGCTGGTCGCCGGCCTCGTCGCCGGCCTCTATCCCGCGTGGCGGATCTGCCGGGTGCCGCCGGCCCGCCACCTGAAGCAGGCCTGACGCGCACCTTCCGGAGACACGGACATGGAGATCGGACCCATCCTGCGCAGCATGCGCCGCAACAAGCCGCGCTACGTGCTGATCGCGGCCGAGGTGGCGCTGACCCTCGCCATCGTCGCCAACTGCCTCGCCCTGATCGCCGACGCGCGCACCGAGATGACGCTCGAGTCCGGCTTCGACGACGAGCACCTGGTGTGGGTGCGCACCGCGAACTACGGCGAGGACCTCGCCGCGGCCGAGGACGAGGCGGTGCGCGACCTCCTCGCCCGCGACGTCGCCGCGCTCGGCTCGCTGCCCGGCGTGCGGGCGGCGTCGGCCACCTTCTTCCTTCCCTGGCAGGGCGGCGGCAGCTCGTTCGAGGTGCTCGTCGAGGGCCGGCGGATGGAGAAGGTGCGCTCGCAGGTCTACACCGTCGACCCGGCGATCTACGACACCCTCGGCGTCGAGGTCACCGAGGGCCGTGGGCTCGCCGACGAGGACGTGGTGCTCGACCCCGACGCCACCCGCTACCCGGTGACCATCAGCCGCGGCCTCGCCGACCTCCTCTTTCCCGAGGGCGGCGCCGTCGGCCAGGTGCTGACCGACCCCGAGGGGCAGGAGCAGTACCCGGTGGTCGGCGTCTTCGAGCGCTTCTACAACCCCTACGGCTGGCCGATCCACGAGCAGGCGGTGCTCTTCGCGCTGCCGGCCTCGTCGGCCTCGGGCAGCGGCTTCCTGGTACGCGCCGAGCCCGGGCAGACCGAGGCGGTGGCCGGGGCGGTCGAGGCGCGGCTCCTCGCCGTCGAGCCGGAGCGCACGGTGCGCACCGGCACCGTCCCCGAGATGCGCGACCAGCTCCAGGCCGGGCAGCGGCTGATGGTCGTCGTCCTCGAGCTCCTGATGGTGCTGCTCGTCGTCGTCACCGCGCTGGGGATCATCGGGCTGACCGCCTTCTCGGTCGCCGAGCGGCGGCGGACGATCGGCACCCGCCGCGCGCTGGGCGCCACCCGCGCGGCGGTCCTGCGCTACTTCCTGGTCGAGAACTGGCTGGTGGTCACCCTCGGCGCGGCGATCGGCGTGGGGCTGGCGGTGGCGCTCAACGCCGGTCTCCTCTGGGTCGTCGAGGGAGCGCGGCTGGGGGCGCCGATCCTGGTCGGCGGCGTGCTGCTCCTGTGGGCGATCGGGCTCGGGGCGGCGCTCGGGCCGGCGCTGCGCGGGGCGAAGGTGGAGCCGGCGATCGCCACGCGCAACGTGTGAGCCGCCGCCGGGACACCGCTCGCGGCGTGGGGGGGGGGGGGGGGGGGGGGGGG
>DATABP010000267.1:0-3052 GCA_036259515.1 Thermoanaerobaculia bacterium
CTGGTTCGGTACCGATACTAATACCATCGGCCGCGCGAAGGTCCCGCAGTGAGGGTCGGACCGGGTGCGCTGGCGCTCCTCCTCCCGGCGCTGCTGGGGGTGGGGGCGCCGGTGGCGGCCCGCTACGCGGACCGGCCCCCGCCGGCGCACACCGGCGGCTTCGGCGAGCCGACCTGCGCCCTCTGCCACCGCGGCGCGCCGGTCGACGCCCCGGGCGGCTCGCTGACCCTCGTCGTCCCGCCCAGCTACGCCGCCGGCGAGGTGGTGGAGATCGAGCTGCGCCTCGCCCGCCCCGGCATGGAGCGCGCCGGCTTCGAGCTCGCCGCCCGCTTCGCCGACGGGGAGCTCGCCGGCCGCCCGGCGGGCACCCTCGCCGCCGCCTCGCCCGCCGTCCGCATCCTCCCCGCCCACCGCCCCGCCGGCGTCGCCTACGCCGTCCACGGCGAGGAGGGGGCGGAGCCCGCGGACGGCGAGGCGCGCTGGCGCCTGCGCTGGCGGGCGCCGGACCCCGCCGCCGGCCCGGTCGTCTTCCACGCCGCCGCCAACGCGGGGAACCTCGACGACTCCGAGTACGGCGACTTCGTCTACCTCGCCCAGGCGGTCACCCGGCCGCGCTGAGCCGCGATGTCGTAGTGTCGCGGCAACGACCACCGGAGGACCCCGCGATGACCGAGCTCGAGGGAGAGCGCCGCCACCAGCGCCCCGAGTCCCTGCGCCTGCGCAACCTGTCGGCCAGCCTGACGGTCGACGATCTCGAGGCGAGCCTCCGGTTCTACGTCGACGCGCTCGGCTTCACCGTCGAGGAGCGGATGGAGGAGGACGGCAAGCTCCAGGGCGTGATGCTGGTCGCCGGCTCGTGCCGCCTCGGCCTGTCGCAGGACGACTTCGCGAAGGGCCGCGGCCGCGCCAAGGGGATGGGCTTCCGGCTGTGGGCCGAGACCGCCCAGGACCTCGACGCCGTCGCCCGCCGCCTCGCCGAGCACGGCGTCGAGGCGGACGGCCCGAAGGAGGAGCCGTGGGGCGGCCGCACGCTGACGGTGGTCGACCCCGACGGCTTCAAGCTGACGCTCTCGCCCGCCGGGGAGAGCTGAGCGCCGCCTACCGCCCGCCGCGCCCGGAGAACCCGGTGACGACGTAGGTCCCCGAGCGCTGGTCCTTCTTGAGCTTGATCAGGTTGTTGCGCTCGGCGTCCTCCAGGAGGTCGGAGAAGGCGGAGTAGCCGTAGTAGCCCTCGTTGAAGGAGGGCTTCTTGCGCTGCATCGTCTGCTTGATCATCGAGCCCCACAGCACGTCCTTGTTCTCGCGGGAAAGCGCCTGCATGGCGTCGATCATCAGGCGGAAGGCCTCGCTCTTCTTCTTGTCCGGCGCCTCGACCTTGGGCGCCCGCTGGCGGTCGCGCCAGATGTCCTCGTAGTAGACGAACTCGTCGCAGTTGTCGACCAGGAGCGCCGAGGTGGCGTCCTTGACGCCGACGCCGATCACCGTCTTGTCGTTCTCCTTGAGCTTCGAGACGAGCGGCGAGAAGTCGCTGTCGCCGGAGAGGATGGCGAAGGTGTCGAGGTGCTCCTTCGAGTAGCAGAGGTCCATCGCGTCGACCACCATCTTGATGTCGGCGCTGTTCTTCCCCGAGTAGAACTTCTGCGGGATGTCGATCAGCTCGATCGCGGCCTCGTGGAACGGGCGCTTGTACTCGCTGTAGCGCTCCCAGTCGCAGTAGGCCTTCTTGACGATGATCTTGCCCTTCTCGAGCAGCCGCTCGAGGATCAGGTTGATGTCGAGCTTCTTGATCTCGGAGTCGCGCACACCGATGGCGATGTTCTCGAGATCGCAGAACATGGCGATCTTGCGCTCGTCGGCCACGGATCGGGTCCTTTCGGGCGTCGGGAGCTCGCGCCGGAGCTCGGCGCTCTCCGCCCAGGTGAGGTCGTCGTCGGGAGAGAGGTCGGGTTCGGGCGGCGGCGGGGGAGGGGCGGGCTCGCGGCGGGAGGGGCGCCGCTCCTCGCTCTTGGCCGCAGGCGAGGACCGGGATCTCGGCCGGGCGGCGGCCTCCTTCGACGAGGAGGTCGGCGGTGCGGGGCGGTCGGCGGCGGAGACGACCCGCCGCGTTCTCCCACCGCCGCTCGGCCGGTCGCCGGTCTCCGCCGCGGCCTCGCCCTGCGCAGTCTTGGCGCCGGACGGGGTGCCGCCGGTGCGGCCGCCTGCCGCGCCTCGGCTCCGCCGTGGCCTCGCGGCGCCGGCGTCTCCCTTCGCCTCGCCGCTCGCGCGCTCACCGCGCGCCGCAGGTGGCTCCCCGCCGGACTTCCCGCTTCCGCCCGTCTCGTCCTCGCTCTTCTCGGAAGCGCCCTCGGCCGTCGGGCGCAGCCACCAGGGGTTCAAACCGGTCTCGTCCTTTCGCCGCAGGGGCCGGCGCGTGGGATGCGCCGTTCGGCGGGGCGGGTGCCCGCGGGTGCTCGGGGCGCCGCGGTCGCGACCTGCCGGCGGCGCGTTCACCGCGCGAGCAGTATAGCAACGGCCCCGGCGACGGCCGCCGGGGGAGGGGATCGCTCGGTGGAGCGAAAGCGTGCGGCCGGGGCCTCTCGACCCGCCCTGTGCGGGTGGCGGGTGTATCCTGGAGAACAGCGCGCCGCCGCTGCCATGACCGCGCCGGGCGCGGCGGGTTGCCTGCATGGCCGGCGTGCGTCGAGTACCAAGCTCGGAGGAGAGCCCGTATGTCCCCTGTTTCGCTCCGTCTCCGTTCGCCCCATCGCGTCGCCGCGCTGCTGCGCCTCTGCCTGCTCGCGGTGCTCGCCGTGCCCGCCGCCGCCCAACCGCTCCCGGTCGGCGAGCAGATCCTGGTCGCCGAGCCGGCCCAGCTCCCGGCGGTCGCCGTCGCCCCCGACGGCGGGTTCGCCGTGGTGTGGCTGGCGCCGGACGGGGAGGGGAGCGATGCGGTGTGGGCGCAGCGCTTCGCGGCGGACGACTCCCCGCTCGGCCCGCCGCGGCGGGTGGGTACCTCCGGCGGCGGGCTGCCGGCGCTCGGCTTGGGGGGAGGACCAGTCGTCGGCTTCGCCGG
>DATABP010000268.1:0-4830 GCA_036259515.1 Thermoanaerobaculia bacterium
GGCGCGGTGGAGCTCGAGCTCCAGCCGGTCGAGGATCGCCTCGCGGCGCAGGAGTCCGGTCAGGCTTTCGTAGGTGGCCGACGCGAAGAGACGCGCGTTCTCGAACACCTGCGCCACGTGGTGGGCGAGGAGGCCGAGGAGCTCGAGCTCCTCGCCGCGGTAGGGCGCCCGGCCGGCGCGCGGCCCCAGGACGAGGAGTCCGACCAGCCGCTCGTGGCTGACCAGCGGCACCAGCACCTCGGGGGCGACCGGCGCCAAGCGGGAGAGGAGCGCGCCGCCTCCCGCGCCCGGCTGGCGCTCGAACGCCGCCACCGTCACCGGCCGCCCCAGCCGGTGGAGCGCCTCGACCGCCGGCTCGCGGAGCGGCAGGAGCACGCCGCGGTCGACCGCCGCGTCGCGGTCGGCGCCGCGGACGACGAGGAGGCCGAGGAGGTCGATCCCCGGATCGGCGAGGAGGAGGGCCAGCGAGCGGGTGCCGAAGATGCCGGCGATGCGCTCGGCGAGGTGCTCGCCCATCAGCGGCAGCCTGCCGAGCGCCGGCAGCTCGCCGGCCAGCGCGACGAGGTGCTGGCGCAGCGCCCGGCGCTCGGGGAAGAGGCGGCGGTCGATCTGCCGCTGGAGGAAGCGCATCAGCGGCGCGAAGATCAGGCCGAGGAGGAGCGTGGCGAGCGCGATCGCCCACACCGAGCCCTCCTCCTCGACCAGCTCCGAGAACACCGCGCCGCCGGCTCCGAGGGCGGCGTAGAAGGCGAGGATCAGGCTGCCGGTCAGCGCGCCGTAGAGGAGGCTCCGGCGCACCGTCACCTCGACGTCGAAGAGGTCGTAGCGGAAGATCGCCACGAACACCGCCACCGGGTACGCGACGAGCACCAGCGGCTCGACCAGCGCCAGCCAGTAGAGGCGCACCAGCTCGGTGGCGTCGACCAGCGTGGTGACCAGCACGAAGAGCGCCCACGGCACCACCCCGGCGAGCACCAGCGCCGCCTGCTGCCGCTTGCGGCGGTCGGGGTGGGTGAAGGCCGGCCCGGCGAGGAGGCCGACGGTCCCGAGCGCCCACACCGGCATCGCCAGGTGGAGCAGCACCTCCTCGACCTCGCCTCCGGTCCACGGGAAGAGCGGCAGCCCGCCGACGTCCTCGACCAGGTAGGTCAGCGCGGTCAGCCCGCCGAGGCCGAGGCCGGCGAGGTAGTAGAGGGGCACGACCCAGCGCTGCCGCGACAGCCAGAAGCGCGGCTCGGGGATCACCGAGGCGAGGTGGAGCTCGAGCCCGAGCTCGACGCCGGTCAGGAGGTAGTAGAGGGTCAGCGCGGCGGCGCCGAGCGCCAGGTTGCCGATCGCCGCCGCCGGCAGCGCCATCTCCACCGCCACCGCCAGCGAGAAGTAGAGGAGCAGTCGCGGCGCCGCGTCGCGGCGCTCCTGGAGCAGGATGAGGAGCCCGAGGCCGAGGTAGGCGAGGCTGGCGACGGCGGTGAGCAGGAAGCGCAGCCAGGGGAACGGCGCTCCCGGGCGGGCGACGAGCGTCCGGGTGCCGCCGTCGCGCCGCACCTCGATGGTGACCGCGCGGCGCGGCGAGAAGTCGGCCGCGGCGACGTCCCAGTCGGTGACCTTGGCGGTGCGCCGGCCGTCGACCCGCAGGACCACGTCGCCGGCGGCGAGCCCCGCCCGCTCCGCCGCCATCCCGGCGTCGACGCTGGTGACCAGGATGCCGCCGTCGCCCTCGTCGACCCCGAAGCCCATCCGCCGCCCGGCGCTCTCCGCCTCCACCCAGGCCGACAGCACGAGCAGGCCGACGACGACGCAGGCGATGCCGGCGGCCCAGGACCAGCGGGCGGAGCGGACCGGGTTCAAGCCACTCTCCCTCAGCGGAGGACGGTGCGGGCGCCGGAGCAACGCCCGCGCGCGACGGATGTCGAAAACAGGACGGCGATTATAGAACGCCCCGGCGGCGCCCCGGGATCACGGCGGATCGACCGTGCCGGCCGGCGTCCACGGGCCGCAGCGCAGGACGCGGCCGACGGCGCGCGCGGTGCCGATCAACGCCCCGTCCTCGGCGATCGCCCCTTCGGCGTAGCGGCTGCAGGTGGGCCGGAAGCGGCACTGCACGCCGGCGGCGCCGAACAGCCGCGACAGCGTCGCCTGGTAGACGGCGATCGCGGCGAGCTCGGCGCGGGCGGAGAGCTGCGCCGCGGGCGGCCGCGAGAGGTCGAGGGCGAGGAGCGCGAGCACGACGGCGGCCACCGCCCAGCGGCGGCGGCGTCCGCGGCGACGGTCGAGCGCCGGGGGCGGGTCGGAGGACGGCGGCGCGGCGGGCTCGGACATCGCCGCCGATCCTCTCAGACGCCCGCCGCCACCAGGTAGAGCCAGTTGCCGGCGATCGCCGCCGCCGCGCCGAGGCGGAAGAGGGTCAGCCGGCGCGGCGTCCAGGCCGGCGGCGCCGGCGGCTCGATCCCCGCCACCGCCAGCCCGCCGGCGACGAGACCGCCGCCGACCAGCGCCACCCACCCCGTCGCCGCCAGCGGCGAGACCGCGAAGGCGGCGAGGACGTCGAGGTCGGCGAGCGCCAGCGCCGCGCGGGTGGTGCCGCAGCCCGGGCACGGCCAGCCGGTGGTCGCCTTGAGCGGGCAGGCGGGGAGCCCCGCCGCCAGCCGATCGGCCAGCGGCGAGAGCGCGACGAGCGCCGCGGCGACGAAGCCCCAGAGGAAGGCAAGCTGCCGCCGCGGGCTCATCCCGGAAGCGCTACTGGCCGGCGCCGCTCAGCGCCGCCCCGATCGCCGCGCCCATCATCGTGAAGGCGATGACGATGCAGACGCAGCACAGGCCGACCGGCAGGAGCACCGCGGCGACCGCCTTGCCGGTCGAGGTGTGGTGCACCCGCGACAGGCCGAGGATCCACAGCACGATCGCCCAGATCGGCCAGAAGCCGCCGACCAGCGGGATGATCTGCGCCACGCTGGCGACCCAGCCGTAGCTCACCGCCCGCACCGTGCCCTCGAAGCCGGCGGTCGACTCCTTGGTGCCGCCGACGATCAGCAGGAAGAGATGCAGGATGGCGGCGATGACGAAGACGAAGACGACGGCGAGGATCGGCGCCAGGACGATGCCGATCAGCACGCCGGCGACCGAGGGCTCCATCGCCATCGCCATCTGGTCGCGCATCTCCGGCGGCATCGCCTCGGCCATCCAGGCCATCATCGCGCCGCCGAACACCAGGTTCCAGATCTGCCCGAACAGCGTGCCGACGGTGCCGAAGATCACCGCGAAGAGGATCGGCGACAGGTAGTCGCCCTTCTCGCGCATCTCGGCGAAGGCGGCGCCGGGGGCGGTGATCAGCCGCTTGGCGGTGTCGATCAGCGCGTTGCCGCTCTTGGCGCGGTCCCAGGGCAGGCCGGGTCCGCCGTGCGTCATCGGCGGACCGCTCGGCGGCGGTGCGGTCGGCGGGTTGTACGGCTCGCTCATCGTTCGTCCCTCCGGACTCGAAGATCCCCGCCGGCACGGCGGGGAGAGATGGTCACTGCGAGAACCGCACGATCAGAAGCGGTCGGCGAACTGGCTGATGCCCGGCAGGATCAGCCGCTGGCCGTTGAGCCCCTTGACGATCGCCATCACGTGGACGACGAGCATGGCGATGATCAGCACCCAGTACAGCACGCAGCCGGTGCAGCCGAGGTCGACGAAGCTGACCAGGGTCGACAGCAGCGTCACCGCCAGCCAGACGACGAACCAGAAGACGGTGAGCACGAGGCCGTGCTTGGCGTGCCACTGCACCTCGCGGTCGTCCTTCTCGACGAGGAGCGGGATCAGCGCCAGGAGCCCGAGGTAGGACAGCACGATCATCACGCCGCGGTTGGGGCTCTCGGTGCCGCCCGGCGGCGGCGCGCCCGGCGGAACGTACGGCGGCGTGCCGGAGCCGCCCGGCGGCGGCGGCGCGCCGGCCCCGATCGGTCCGGGCGGTGGAGGCGGCGGGGACGACGGCGGCGGCGGACCGGGTGGGCCGGGGGGCACCGTGGGATCGCTCATGGCTCCTTCTCCTTTCCCAGCGGAAGTCAGGGCAGCGCACGAAGTTGCGCGCGGAGTCTAGCAGTCGCCGCGGGCGCCGTCACGCGCTTCCATGCCGCGGCGCGGCGGCGCCGACGCCGAGGTCGGCGAGGGCGGCGGCGAGCTCCTCCGCCCGGTCGGCGCGCACCGAGAGCACCAGCTCGACCCGCTCGCCGTAGCGCTCGGCGGCGAGCTCGACCTCCGGCGGATGGACCAGCCGCTTGACCGCTCCCAGCCGCTCGTAGGGCAGCGCCAGCGCCAGCTCGACGCGGGCGAAGCGGCGCTCGACCGGCACCAGGTCGGCGGCCAACCGGGCGGCGCCGGCGTAGGCGCGGGCGAGGCCGCCCTTGCCGAGCTCGACGCCGCCGAACCAGCGCACCACCACCGCCACCACGTCGAACAGCCCGCGCCCGCGCAGCACCTGGAGGATCGGCACCCCGGCGGTGCCCGACGGCTCGCCGGCGTCGCTCGACCGCTCGCGCGCCGGCGGCGGCCCCAGCCGCCATGCGAAGCAAAGGTGGGTGGCGTCGGCGTGCTCGGCGGCGAGCGCGGCGAGCACCGCCTGGGCCGCCGCCTCGTCGGCCGCCGGCGCGACGACGGCGAGGAAGCGGGAGCCCCGCTCGCGCAGCTCGCCGGTGACGGCGGCGGCGGGGGCGAGGTAGTCGGAGGTGGTCATCGGGGACGCCGCGGGGGCACCCTCATCGTACCGACCGGCCTCCGTGCCGGCCGTGGGTCGAGTCGACTACCCCGCCACCGTCGCCGCCGGCGCCCGCTCGGCGCCGGCCGCCCCCACCC
>DATABP010000269.1:0-8193 GCA_036259515.1 Thermoanaerobaculia bacterium
CGGGGCGGGGGCCGGGGAGAGCGAGCGAGGCGAGGTGGTGGCGGGCGGCGGGCGGGCCGTGGATCGCGAAGGCGGCGGCGCGGTGCGGCGGCCGGGGGAGCCAGGCGCGGGGGACGAGGGCTTCGCCGCGCCAGCGGTGGCCGGCGATCGTCGCGCGGAAGTCGAGCGGCAGGCCCTCTTCGAAGGGGCGACGGACGCCGCGCAGGCGCAGCACCAGGTGGTGGCCGTGCGGCGAGAGCTCGATCTCGAGGTACTCGACCGCGTCGGCGCCGCCCTCGCCGGCGACGAACAGCTCGACGACCTCGTGCTCCCAGAGACCGGGCGTCGGCCCCGGCGGGCCGGGGGGCGGCGGGTCGCCGTGGAAGGGGGCGTCGACCGACAGCACCAGCGAGTCGCCACCGGCGGACAGATCCAGCGCGGCCCGACGCTCGGCTGGCAACGGCTCCCCGGACCACCTGCGATCGATCAGAAGTCCCGTCGCGCCACCTCGATTCGAAGCTGCCGCCATGGAAGCGCCGCTACGTCGAGCCGCGTCGACGGAGACGTTGGTCCAGCTCGAAGCGCCGCGGTGCGTCGATCCGAAGCTCGGCGAAGCGAGGGTGCGAAGGGTTGAGGAGCAGGTTCGTCTCCCAGGGAACCACCACGCTGGGAACCGCCAGCACCACGGAGCGACGGCTTGCCGCCCAGGCGTCGCCGATCTCTCTCAGCTCGGGAGGTGCCGGCGACGAGCGCCAGTCCGGCGGGAGCGCCGCTTCGTCGAGGCGGTGGATCAGGTCCTCGTCGAGCTCGGCGGAGATCAGGGTGTAGGCCGGTAACAACGATTCGTCCTCGACGTGGACGAGGACCTCCAGCAGAGCGAGCGACGCGGATGCGGAGGCGTAGACCATCGCGACGCCCTTGCTGTTCCATCTCCCGCCGATCCGCCGCGCGCCCTCTCCGTCGTACGCGCGGTCGGCTAGCCGCGACTTGGTGATCCGCCACGCCTGAGGCACGGTACGAGGAGCTCAGACGAAGACACCGTGCTCGAGCCGATCGATCAGCTCCTCGACCTCGCGGGCGCCGACCTCGGTGCGGAGGAGATCGAGCGGCACGGCGCCGCCGAGCGCCCGCTGCGGCCTGGCGAGCCAGGCCCGCGCTCCGGCGGCATCGGACTCGAACAGCTCGAGCGCTCGCCCGAAGACTCGCGAGGCCCTCAGCAACCGGTCGGACTCGTCGGGTTCGAGCCTGCCTTCCTCCTTGCGACGGCTCAGCGTCCGTGGCCGGATGTTCACGATCGCGGCGAGGCGGCTCATCGGCAGGTCCAGGTTTCGCTGCAAGTGGACGAACGCCCGAAACGGCAGGCCGGCTTCGACCTTCGCGACCAGCGTGGAGGTGTCCAACGCTCGTTCGCCGAGCAACGTGGCGTACCGGTGGGGCTTGGCGGCGCGCGTCTCGCGAAACTCCGCCAAGTCTCGGGTTTCCCGTGGCTCGGACGGCAGGGTTTTCTCGTGGATGGACATCGCGCGGCCTCCTGGCGTGATTCTAGCCGCCAAATGGCGACCCTGCAAGCCGGAGGCCTCACACCCCGAAGTACCGCGCCTCCGGGTGGTGGAGGACGAGCGCCGAGACGCTCGCCTCGGGCTCCATCATGTGGCCCTCGGTGAGCTCGACGCCGATCTTCTCGGGGCGGAGGGCGGCGAAGAGGGGCTCCTGGCCGGCGAGGTCGGGGCAGGCGGGGTAGCCGAAGCTGTAGCGCTTGCCGCGGTAGCGGGCGGCGAAGCGGTCCTCCATCGCGGTCTCCGGCGGGTCGGGGAAGCCCCAGGCGGCGCGCAGGCGGGCGTGGAGCCACTCGGCGGCGGCCTCGGCGGTCTCCAGCGTCAGCGCCGCGAAGGCGTGGGCCTTGAGGTACTCGCCGCGGCGCATCCACTCCTCCACCCGCGCGCGGACGCCGGCGCCGGCGGTGGTCACGAACAGGGCGACGTGGTCGCCGGGGAGCACGTAGTCCACCAGCGACAGCCCGCCGGGGCGGTCCTGGCGCGGCAGCTCCCAGGAGGCGGCGGGCCGGCGCTCGCCGGCCGGCGCCTCGGGATCGAAGAGCGTCAGCCGCTGCCCCTCGACCGCGGCCGGGAAGAAGCGCCACACCGCGCGCACCGGCATCGCCCCGGCGCGGCCGATCTCCTGCACCTCGGCGAGCGTCGCCTCCAGCTTGGCGAGCTTGGGGTCGCCGGCGGCCTCGGCCTTCTTCACCGAGCCGCGGAAGCCGAGGTGGCGGCCGAAGAGCATCTGGCGGTTGACCCACGGCCAGATCTCGTCGGGCGGCACCTCGACGACGTGGCGGTCGAGGTCGGGGGGCGGCGGCGGCGCGAGGTCGCGGGAGACCACGACCGCCGGCCGCGCCGCCGCCTCGCCGTCGCCGGCCGCCGCGCCGCTCCCGGTGCCGGTCTCGTCCTCGCGGTCGCGCCGCTGCACCGCCGCGATCTCTTCCAAGAGCGCCGGCCGCCGCTCGCGATCGGTCAGCCGCTCGACCAGCTCCAGCGCGTGCATCGCGTCCTTGGCGTAGGTGCAGGCGGCGCCGTCGCCGTAGGCCGGCGCGATCTTGCGGTGGGTGAAGCGCCGCGAGAGCGCCGCGCCGCCGACCATCAGCGGCACGTCGATCCCCGCCGCCGCGAGGTCGCCGGCGCTGGTCACCATCTGCTGCGCGCTCTTGACCAGGAGGCCCGAGAGCGCCAGCACGTCCGGCCGGTGCTCGCGGACGGCGTCGATCAGCCGCTCCGAGGGCACCTTGATCCCGAGGTTGACCACCTCGAAGCCGTTGTTCGAGAGGATGATGTCGACCAGGTTCTTGCCGATGTCGTGGACGTCGCCCTTGACGGTGGCGATCACCACCTTGCCGCGCGAGGAGCCGTCGACGCGCTCCATGTGCGGCTCCAGGAAGGAGACCGCCGCCTTCATCACCTCGGCGCTCTGCAGCACCTCGGCGACGATGAGCTGGTTGTCGTTGAACAGGCGCCCCACCTCCGCCATCCCGGCCATCAGCGGGCCGTTGATCACGTCGAGCGGTTCGGGCCAGCGGGGGTCGGCGAGCGCGGCGGCGAGGTCGTCCTCGAGCCCCACCTTGGAACCCTCGACGACGGCCCGGGCGAGCCTCTCGTCGAGCGGCAGCTCGGCCCGCGGCGCCCGCCCCGCCGCCGCCCCCGCCTTGCCGCGGAAGTGCGCGGTGAAGCGCTCGATCGCCGCTTCGGAGCCGGCGAGGTCGCCGGGCCGGAGCGCCAGCAGCTCCTCGCACAGCCGCCGCTCCTCCTCGGGGATCTCGGCGTAGCGCGCCACCTTCTCGCTGTTGACGATCGCCGCGTCGAGCCCGGCGCGCGTGCAGTGGTAGAGGAAGACCGAGTTGAGCGCCTCGCGCCCGGCCGGCGGCAGGCCGAAGGAGACGTTCGAGATGCCGAGCACCGTCTTCGACTCGGGCAAGAGTTGCTTCAACTGCCTTACCGCTTCGATCGTCTCTGAGGCGGAGCCGACGTAGGCGGCGTCGCCGGTGGCGCAGGGGAAGACCAGCGGGTCCCACCAGACGTCCTCCGGACGGACGCCGTGCTCGTCGCGCAGGATGCGCCAGCTCCGCCGCGCCACCTCGAGCTTGCGCTCGGCGGTCACCGCCATCCCCTGCTCGTCGATGGTGCCGACGACCAGCGCGGCGCCGAAGCGGCGGGCGAGCGGCACCACCGCCTCGAAGCGGGCGCGGCCGTCCTCGAGGTTGATCGAGTTGAGGACCGCCTTGCCCTGGCACCAGGTCAGCGCCCGCGCCATCACCGCCGGGTCGGTCGAGTCGATCATCAGCGGCGCCTTGACGACGCGGGTGAGGCGGTCGAGGAAGGCCTCGACGTCGGCCGTCTCGTTCCGCTCGGTGTCCTGGAGGCACACGTCGATCACCTGCGCGCCGGCGCGGACCTGCGCCCGGCCGACCTCGGCGGCGCCCTCCCAGTCGCCGGCGGCCACCAGCTCGCGGAAGCGCCGGCTGCCGAGCACGTTGGTGCGCTCCCCGACGAGGAGCGGCCGGTTGTCGTCGGTCAGCTCGACCGCCTCGAGGCCGGAGACGAGCGCCCGGTGGTGCTCCGGCACCGGCCGCGGCCGCCGCCCGCGCACGAGCTCGGCGAGCGCCGCCACGTGCGCCGCCGTGGTGCCGCAGCAGCCGCCGACGAGGTCGACCCAGCCGGCGTCTAGGAAGCGGGCGAAGACGCGCCGGAAGCTCTCCGGCCCCTCGGTGTAGCGGCCCTCCTCGTCGGGCAGCCCGGCGTTCGGCACGCAGGCGACGCGGGTGCGCGCGATCTCCGACAGGGTGCGCAGGTGGTCGGCCATGCGCTCCGGGCCGGTGGCGCAGTTGAGGCCGAGGTAGAGGAGGTCGGCGTGGAGGAGCGAGACGGCGAGCGCCTCGGCGTCCTGGCCGCCGAGCATGGTGCCGGTGGGCTCGATGGTCGCCGACACCGCCACCGGCAGCCGCCAGCCGGCCTCGGCGAAGGCGCGCTCGACGCCGAGCAGGCCGGCCTTGACGTTCCGGGTGTCCTGGCAGGTCTCGAGCAGCAGGTAGTCGGCGCCGCCGGCCATCAAGCCCAGCGCCTGGACGCGGAAGTGCTCCAGGAGCTCCTCGAAGGCGATCCCGCCGGTGACCGAGATCGCCTTCGTGGTCGGCCCCATCGAGCCGCAGACGAAGCGGGTGCGGCCGCCGGCCCCGGCCGCGCCGTCGGCGGCGTCGTGGCGGGCGCAGGCGGCGCGCGCGATCTCGGCGGCGCGGCGGTTGATCTCGAAGGCGCGGTCGGCGAGCCCGTACTCGGCGAGCACCAGCGGCGTGGCGCCGAAGGTGTTCGTCTCGACGACGTCGCAGCCGGCGGCGAGGTAGGTCTCGTGGACGCGGTCGACGACGTCCGGCCGGGTGAGCACCAGGTTCTCGTTGCAGCCCTCGAGCTCGGGGCCGCCGAAGTCGGCGGCGGTGAGGCCCATCCCCTGGAGGGCGGTGCCGGTGGCGCCGTCGAGCACCAGCACGCGCTCGGCGAGCGCCGCCCGGAGCGCCGCCTCGCGCTCGGCACGGTCGGCCGGCTCGGGGGGGAGGGAGATCGTCTCGGGGGCGAAGGGGATCGTCGTCGTCTCGGCCATACGCAAAAACCCGCCTCTCCAGCAGCAGGAGAAGCGGGTTTCGAGCGCCTCCGGACGTTCCGTTTGCCGCCTCCCGCGACGTCGCTCGTCGGTGGCGGCCACATCCCCGCGGCCTTCTCGGCTGCCGCGGGAGGGCACCTTGGGCGTCCGAACCCAGGTTGCCGAGCCCGGCGTGGCGCTCCGGGCCTCTCCTGATGCTGGGGGGAGGTTACGGCAGAAGCGGCGGGGGCGTCAATGGCGGCGGTGGCGGAGCTGGCGGCGGTGGATGAGGAGTGTCCCGCCCGGGGGCTGCGGGCGGTGGTGGCGAGTGGGAAAGCGTCTCGCCCCGCCCCCGCGGGCCACCGGCCCTCCCCCTCGCCTGCCGCTCACTCCTCCCCGCGCCGCGCCTTGTCCTTCTTCGCCGCCCGCACCATCAGCGATCCCGCCCGCCCGTGCTTCCGCGCCGTCGCCTCGTCGCGCCGGCGCTCCAGCGCCTCGCGCTCGCGCGCCAGCTCGCGGTACGCCTCGAGCCGCGCCGGGTCGAGCCGGCCCTGCTCGATCGCCTCGCGGACCGCGCAGCCCGGCTCGTGCCGGTGCGTGCAGTTCCGGAAGCGGCAGGCGGCGGCCAGCTCCTCGACGTCCTCGAAGGTCTCCTCCAGGCCCTCGCCGCTCTCGGTCCAGAGCTGGACCTCGCGGAGGCCGGGGTTGTCGATCAGGAGGGAGCCGTTCGGCAGCACCACCAGCTCGCGGTGGACGGTGGTGTGGCGGCCGCGGGAGTCGTGCTCGCGGACGGCGCCGGTCGCCATCACCTCGCGGCCGACCAGGCGGTTGAGGAGCGTCGACTTGCCGGCGCCCGAGGAGCCGAGGAGGGCGATCGTCTCGCCGGGGACGAGGAACGCGGCGAGCGGCTCGAGACCGCGGCCGGCGGGGACGCTGACCGCGAAGACCGGCGTCCCCGGCGCCGCCGCCCGCACCTCGTCGATCCGCGCCGCCAGCTCCTCGTCGCCCACCAGGTCGGCCTTGGTCAGCACCACCACCGGCTCGGCGCCGCCCTCGCGCGCCACCACCGCCAGCCGCTCGATCCGCCGCGGGCTGAAGTCGCCGTCGAGGCCCATGACCAGGAACACGCGATCGACGTCGGCGGCGAGCACCTGCTCCTCGGTGCGGGCGCCGGGCACCTTGCGGGCGAGCTTGGTGCGCCGCGGCAGCACGCGGCGGATCAGGCCGTCCCGCGCGCCGAGCCGCTCGACCGCCACCCAGTCGCCGACCGCCGGCCGCACCCCCTCGGCCCGCAGCCGGCCGGCGGGGCGGGCGAGGAGCTCGCCGCCCTCGACGGCGACGCGGTGGATGCCGCGCCCGGGGGCGACGATCCGGCCCGGCACCAGCTTCTCCGCGTCGCCCTCGTCCGCGACCGCGGCCTCCCAGCGGCGGGCGAGCCACGGCCCCCAGCCGAAGGTGCGGAGATCCTGCGAATCGGCCAAGCGGGGAGGCTCCGCGCGGGGACGGCTCGCCGGCGCGTCCGCTCCTACCCGGCGCGCAGCAGGTCGGAGAAGGTCGACTCGCTGGCCGCCAGGCGCTCCATCACGGCGTTGATCGCCTGGGTGTTGTGCATCACGTAGAAGTGCACCGCCGGGGCGCCGCCGGCGAGGAGCTCGCGGGCCTGGTGGAAGGCCCACTCGGCGCCGACCTCGGCCACCCGCTCGGGCGGCGCCGCCTCGACCTCGTCGGCCAGCTCGCGCGGGATGTCGACGTGGAAGGTGCGCGGGATCGAGGCGAGCTGCGCCCGGCTGGTCAGCACCTTGAGGCCGGGGATGATCGGCGCCCCGACGCCGGCCTCGCGGCAGGTGTCGACGAAGCCGAAGTAGTGCCGGTTGTCGAAGAACATCTGGGTGACCACGTAGTCGGCGCCGGCGTCGACCTTGGCCTTCACCCCGCGCACGTCGGCGGCCAGGTTGGGGGCCTCGAAGTGCTTCTCCGGGTAGCCGGCGACGCCGATGCAGAAGCGGGTGGGCGCCGCGTCGAGGAGGTCCTCCTCGAGGTACTTGCCGCGGTTCATCGCCGCGATCTGCTGCACCAGGTCGCAGGCGTGCTCGTTCGCCGAGCGCCCGAACTGGAGCGGCTTCTTGTACCCGGAGTCGTCGCCGCGCACCGCCAGCACGTTGTCGATCCCCAGGTAGTTGAGCTCGATCAGGAAGTCCTCGGTCTCCTCGCGGGTGAAGCCCTGGCAGAGGAGGTGGGGGACGGCGTCGATCCGGTACTTGTTCTGGATCAGCGCGCAGACGCCGAGGGTCCCCGGCCGCTTGCGCTTGATCCGCCGCTGGTAGCCGGTCGGCGTCTCCTCGAACAGCGCCTGCGCGGCGTGGCTGGTGATGTCGATGAACGGCGGCCGCCAGCGGGCGAGGTCCTCGATCAGCCCGAGCAGCGTCCTGAGGTCGCCGCCGCGGAGCGGGGGGATGATCTCGAAGCTGATCAGGGGCCGCTCGGCGCGGGCGAGGTGCTCGGTGACCTTCATCGCGGGGGAGTGTAGCGGAGCGGGGGCGGGAGTGCCGAGGGCCCGCGGGGGCGGGTGTAGGATCGCCGGCGCTCTTTGAGCCCGCGCGTCCGGTCGAGAGGGAAGGGGGTGCGAGTCCCCCGCCGCCCCGCGACTGTGATCGGGACGAAAGCCGCAGGCGAGCCGCCGGGTCGGGCGGCCGCGGCCACTGGGGATGCCCCCGGGAAGGCGCGGCGAGTAGGACGAACGAGAGCCAGGAGACCTGGCCGGACGCTCCACCCACGTCGTCTCTCGTCCCCGAGGGGGGAGAGGAGGACACCGTGAAGCATCCGTTCCGGCCGCTCGTCCCGGCGGCGCTCGCCGCCGTCTCGCTGCTCCCGGCGCCCGCCGCCGTCGCGCAGGAATCGCCGCCGCCCGGCGCCGCCGAGGAAGCGGCGCCCGAGGCCCCCGCCGCCACGATCGCCGAGGAGATCGTCGTCTCCGCCAGCCACCTCGCCGTCGAGCGCGAGCGGGTGGGGAGCGCGGTGACGGTGATCGACCGCGCCGAGATCGAGCGGGTGGGGAGCGCGGTGACGGTGACGGCCCCCCGCCGCTCGATC
>DATABP010000270.1:0-1665 GCA_036259515.1 Thermoanaerobaculia bacterium
CGTCGCTCACCCCGACCGCCAGGTAGTGGCTGCCGGGGCGCATCAGGAGCGACGCCTCGTAGGTGTAGAAGCCGTCGCGGGCGCGCTCGATCTCGGCGGACGGCACCGCGATGGGGAACGGCTGCTGCGCCGGCGGCGAGGTCTCGCCCTCGTCGTCCATCACCGCCACCGACACGCGCAGCCGCCCGTGGTACTGGTCTCCCTGGGGCACCAGCGCCAGGCTGCCGAGGGGGATGCGCACCTCGACCGGCACCGTGAAGTTGCCGCGCTCGGCGGCGGTGGGCCGGCCGAGCCGCACCTCGACGCCCAGCGGGTTGATCGAGGCGCCGTAGAGGAGCGCGGCCAGCGTGCCGTCGTCCATCCGCGTCTCGGCCGTCTTGGCCCGGTAGCCGCTCCGGTGGCGGACGGTCAGCCCGCGCCGCTTCACCCGCACCTCGATGGTGTGGTACCGCCCGTCGCCCGCCGTCGCCGGCGCGTAGCCGAGCGAGTAGTAGGTGTCGAGGTCGCTCGCCACGTCGTCGAGGCCGCCGCCGAAGTTGTTGGTGTTGAGGATGGCGCGGCCGCCGGTGCCCTCGGCGAGCGCCATCAGCGGCTCCTGGCGGTTGGCGTCCTCGAGGAAGGCGATCTCGACGTACGACCCCTCCGAGCGCCCGTACTCGGCGGAGAGCGAGGCGTGCGAGCCGCTGCCCGCAGCGTCGAGGGCGTAGAAGGTCACCCGGTTGGCGTTCGCCTTCGCCACCAGCTCGCGGAACTCGCGGCGGAGCTGGTAGCGGTTCGACATGAGCTGCGACGACGCGGTCTTGCCGTGGCGGAGGTCGACCAGCGCGAAGAGCTCCTCGCCGGCGGCCATCGGCAGGCCCTCGCTGACGTAGAGGAGCGCCTTCCGTCCCGGCAGGCCGCCGAGCGAGCCGACCAGCTCCTTGAGCGCGCGGATCGAGTTCTCGGCGTCGTTGTGGAGCGACTTGGCGAAGAAGTCGGCGTGGCTCTGCGCCTCGCCGAGCGAGCGCGCGTTCTCGATCCGCTCGATCACCGCCCGCCGCTCCGAGAGCTGCTGCTGGCCGAAGGCGTTCGACTTCTGCATCCCCTCGAGCGCGCGCTCGGCGAGCCGCATGTCCGAGGTGAACGGCTGGTCGATCTTGAAGCTGCGGTTGAACGAGACGACCATCACCTGGTCGCCCGGCCGCGTGTTGAGCTGCAGGAAGCGGGAGACCTCGCGGTTGACCGTGTTGCGGCTGAACGGCTTGAGGAACAGGTTGTCGACGTAGACGATGAGGTGGAGGCGCTGCTCGGGCGGCACCTCGCCGGGCAGCGCGCCGCCTGCCGCTGCCCGACCGCGAGGTCGCGCCGCCGGCCGGCGGCAGCGACGCGACCTCGCGGTCGGGCAGCGGCAGGCGCGCGATCGCCGGCGCCGAGCTGCGCTCGTGGACGGCGTAGAAGTTGGTGATCGTCACCGGCCGGCCGTCCTCGAAGAGCTCGAAGTCGTCCCTGGTCAACCCGGTGACCGGCTCGCCCCGGCGGTCGGTGACCACCACGTCGACGTTGACCACGTCGACCGACAGGCTGTCGAAGAAGATCTCGCCGGCGGTGCCGTCGCCGTTGGTGGCAGCGGCGCCATCGCCGTTCGTCTCGGGGGCGGCGGACGGCGGCGGGGTGGGGGCGGTCTGC
>DATABP010000271.1:0-4066 GCA_036259515.1 Thermoanaerobaculia bacterium
GCCGGGCCTCGAGGCTGAACCCGGCGGCGACGAGGTCGTCGCCGACGCGGGCGGCGCGCCCGAGGTGGAGCACCTGACCGGCGATCCGCGCGTCGTCGCCCACCGTGCCGGAGATCGCCACCAGCTCGCCGGCGGCGATCAGGTCGCCCTCGACGGTGCCGACGACGATCACCTCGCGCGCCACCGCCACCAGGTCGCCGCGCACCGTCCCCTCGACGCGCACGATCTCGCCGGCGGCGTAAAGGTCGTCGGGCACCGTCTCGCCGGCGGCGACGACGACGTCGTCGCCCGCCCGGCGCTCGATCTCGGCGGCGACGCCGAGCGCGGCGGCCAGGACGGCCAGGACGGCGAGGACGGCGAGCGGCAGGCGCCGGCGGCGCGCGCCGGGGTCGAGGGATCGGGTCATCGTCGCCTCCTGGAACGGGTGGAGGCGAGTGTACACCTGGCTCAGCGCGCCGGCGCCGCCGCCCGCCGCGAGGCGAGCCACGTCTCGAACAGGAGCGCCACCGGGCCGACCAGGAAGAGGGCGTAGAACGGCGCGTAGATCACCTCGTTGAGGCGCAGCAGCATCTCGACGAAGGCCACCGCGACGACGGTCAGGACCTGCCCGCGCTTCGAGCGCACCGTGGTCTTGGGGTCGGTGATCATGAAGAAGATGAAGAGCTGGTACATCGGGCCGGTGATCGGCGCCAGGGTGGCGAGCCAGGGGTTGCCGGTGATCGCGCTCCGCACGAGCGAGAAGGCGACGAACGCCAGCACGTAGGCGACGCTGATGTGGAGCCGCCCCACCCGCCAGACGATGACGAAGCCGAGCGCCCAGATCACCACCATCGGCCAGATGTTGTTGCCCCACTGGATGGAGAGCACCGTCGCCGTCCCCGGCGCCAGGAAGAGGAGCGCGCTGACCCCGAAGTTCGAGGGGTTCCACAGGTGCCGCCCGCGCCAGCGCAGCACGTACTTGGTGAGGATCGAGATCAGGCTGGCGAGCGCGAACGGCCAGAGGAACGGCGAGCGCACCAGGATGCCGACGCTGATGCCGCTGATGTAGGCGCTCGACGGCTGCGGCCACTTGCCATGGGTGAGCCGGCTGGCGACCACCTCGGCGGCGATGGCGACGCCGATGGCGACGGCGATCGGCGCCCAGCCGACGAGGATGCCGAACGAGAAGTGCGCCGCCACCAGGATCGAGGTGATGAAGAGCGGCGGCAGCCAGCGGTTGTCGATCGGCAGCCGGAAGCGGCGCGCCGGGGCGGCGGGTGCCGCGATCGGGGCGGGGGCCGAGATCGGGGCGGGGCCCGAGATCGAAGTCGTCTGCTCGCTGGTCACGATGCCTCCTTCACCCGGTGGACGCGGTCGACCGCCGGCGCCTCGATCGTCTGCACCTTCCCCGACGGCCAGCGGATCACCGCCCGCTCCACCGCCGCCGACTCGCCGAGCCCGAAGTGGAGCCGCCGCTGGCTCTGGGCCGAGAAGCCGCTGCCGCCCGAGACGAGCTGCACCTGCCGCTGGCCGCCCCAGTGGAGCTCGACCCGGGCGCCGATCGCGCTGCGGTTGCTCTCGGTGCCCTCGAGCTCGAAGGCGACCCAGTGCCGCCCGGACGCCACGGTGTTGCGGTAGACGAGGAGCGGCCCCTTCTGGTTGGCGACGATCACGTCGAGGGCGCCGCGGTTGCCGAGGTCGGCGAGCGCCACGGCGCGGCCGTCGAGGGTGTCGGTCACCCCCACCTCGCGCGCCACCTCGGTGAAGCGGCCGGCGCCGTCGTTGATCCACACCCGCGACACCTGGTAGCCGGAGAGGCTGCGGCCGCGCATCGCCGGCCAGTTCGCGGCGTCGCCGATGATCCGGCTGTGGCCGACCGCGATCTCCGAGAAGTCGTACCAGTAGCTGGTCCGCTCGCCGGCCGACACGTAGCCGTTGGCGAGGTAGAGGTCGAGCGTGCCGTCGTTGTTGAGGTCGCCGAACTGCGCCCCCCAGCTCCAGCCGCCGAGGTCGACGCCGAGCGCGCCGGCGAGGTTCTCGTACTCGATCCCCGCCGCGCCGCCCTGCCTCGGCACCCACAGGTCGTTCGCCTGCACCAGCACCCCGGGCTCCGAGATGTTGGTGCGGTAGATCGCCAGCCGGCCGTCGTTGAAGACGTCGCCGAAGGCCGCGTTCATGCCGCTCTTCGGGGTGTGGCCGACGCCGGTCTCGCGGCCGACCTCGACGAAGCGGCGGCCGCCCTCGTTGCGGTACATCTCGGCGACGCCATAGTCGTTGGCGAGGAAGAGGTCGGGGAAGCCGGAGCCGAAGAGGTCGGCGGCGGCGGCGGCCAGCGTCCAGCGCGTCGAGACGAGGCCGAGCTCCCGCGCCACCTCCTCGAAGCGGCCGCCGCCGAGATTGCGGAAGAGGTAGCTCCGGCCGCCGTTCTCGGCGTACTCGAAGCTCTCCGGCATGATCCGCGTCGTCTCGAGGTGCCAGAGGTCGACGTCCTCCCGCCAGTAGCCGGAGAAGAAGAGGTCGAGGCGGCCGTCGCGGTCGAAATCGAGCCACACCGCGGCGTTGACGTTCGCCCACTCCGGCAGCCCGATCCGCTCGCCGACCGGCGCGAAGCGCTCGCCCTCGACGTTCCGGAACAGCTCCGGCCGACCGTACTTGTAGAGGAAGAGGTCCTCCCAGCCGTCGTTGTCGTAGTCGCCCCACAGCGCGCCCATCGAGACGCCGGTGCCCTGTCGGTTGACGTCCGCCAGCCCGACCTCGGCGGCGACGTCGGTGAAGGTGCCGTCGCCGTCGTTGCGATAGAGGCGGTTCGCGCTCCCCTCGCCGCTGTTCGTCACGTAGAGGTCCTGCCAGCCGTCGCGGTCGAAGTCGGCCACGGCGACGGCGGCGCCCATCGCGGCGATCTGCGGCATGATGTGGTCGAGCCGGCGGTCGAAGGCGGGCACCTGGTGGACGAAGTCGATGCCGATCTCCTTCGCCACCTCGTCGAGTCGGAAGCCGTGGCGGGCGAGCGCCACCTCGGCGTCGGCCTGGGCGGCCTGGCGGGTGGCGGCGCGGTCGAGCGCGGCCACCGAGACGAGCGAGCCGGCGAGCACCACCGCCCACAGGCCGCGCATCGCGCGCTCGCGGGTGGCGGGGCTCATCGCGCGCCCTCCGCGAGCGCGCCGCCGAGGCCGGCGACGAAGGCGCGCGGGGCGACGAAGCGGGTGTGGTAGGTCACCCAGTCCTCCGGGAAGCGCTGGAACACCGGGTCGTCCTCGAGCCGCGGCGGGACGGGCGACACCGGGTAGTCGGGATCGCCGTGCGCCGGCAGCGGCAGCACGGTCCGCGAGTTGGTCGTGTTGTAGTCGCCATCCTTCTCCCAGCCGTCTCCGATCAGCACGAAATCGCGCTCCCAGCCGGCGGCGGGCGGCGGAGGCGCCGGGAAGCGCAGCACCAGCTCGTCGCCGGCGTTCATGATCACGTAGCGGTCCTCGACCTCCGCCAGGAGCTCGCGCACGTCGCCGAACCGCGTGTAGTGGCCCACGAGGTCGCGCCAGCGCGGGGTGACGTTGGCGATCCGCTCATAGACCGGCACCTCCGGCTGGCGCCGTCCGCCGCCGGTGACCGAGTAGCCGCGGAAGCGGAGCTCGGCCACCTCGGGGGCGAGGCGCTCGGTCGCGAGCTCGGCCTCCGGCCGCGCGTCGGCGACGGCCAGCGAGTCCCAGTAGACCTCGAGGTTGGTGCCGAGCCGCAGCCGCCGCGCCCCCGGCACGCCGCCTTCCGCGACCATGCCGAGGTCGAGGAGCACCGTCTTGCTCTTGCCGGCCGGGAAGCCGAGGTCGCGAGCCACCACCCTCCAACGCCCGGCGGCGTCGAGCGCTTCCAGCGACAGCCCGCGCGGCGCCAGCTCGCCGTTCTGCGCGATCGCCACGTTGATGCTGCTGTCGGTGGGGTAGATCCAGCCGTGGGCGAGGAGCCAGGTGGGGCGGTCGGCGGGGATCGGGGCGCCGAGGTCGATCTCGACGAAGTGCTCCTCCGCCACCCCCTGGTAGCGGCCGGGCGCGAAGGTGTCGAGGGTGCGGCCGTCGATGGCGGCGACGAGGTCGGC
>DATABP010000272.1:0-9054 GCA_036259515.1 Thermoanaerobaculia bacterium
CGCCCGCCGCGGCCGGGTCCTCCCCGACCGCCACCGCGACGCCGTCTACAACCGCGCCAACCTGCGCTACGAGCCGACCTTCCTGGTCGACGGGCTCGTCGCCGGCACCTGGTCGATCGAGGTCGCGCGGCGGCGGGCGACGGTGACGCTCCGGCCGCTCGAGCGACTGGACCGCGCCACCCGCGCGGCGCTCGCCGCCGAGGCCGAGCGCCTCGCCCGCGCGGTGCGGCCGGAGGCGGCGGAGCACGCGGCGGCCTTCGCCCCTTGAGCTACGATCGGCGACTCATCCACACCCACCCGCGGAGCACCCCGACATGCCGATCATCGACGCCTTCCTCGCCGAGCTGGACCACGAAGCCGCCACCACCCGCCGCGTCCTCGACCGCGTTCCCGACGGTCGTTTCGACTGGCACCCCCACGAACGCTCGATGACCATCGGCCGCCTCGCCGGGCACATCGCCGAGATCTTCGGCTGGGGAAGCACGGTGTTGACCAGCGACGAGTTCGACGTCGCCACCGCCGCCCAGAAGGGCTGGGTCGCGTTCTCGGCCAGCGACCGCGCCGGCCTCCTCGACCGCTTCGACCGGGAGCTGGCCGGCTTCCGCCAGGCCGCCGCCGCCGGCGTCTCCGACGAGCACCTGCGCACCCCCTGGTCGCTCCGCAACGGCGAGCACGTCGCCTTCACCCTCCCCCGCGCCGCGGCGCTGCGCACCTTCATCTTCAACCACATGATCCACCACCGCGGCCAGCTCTCGGTCTACCTGCGGCTGGCGGGCGTGCCGGTGCCCTCGATCTACGGCCCGTCGGCCGACGAGGCGCCGGCGTAGGGCGCGGCTCAGCCGCGGGCGGGGCGGCGGCCGTTCGCCGCTCCGCCGCCGGCGAACCAGCCGTCGATCAGCTCGGCGGCGCGGCGGACGTCCTGGCGCGGCTCGACGATGCGGCCGAGGAGCGTGCGGTAGGTCAGCTTCAGCGTCTCGAGGTCGCCCTGCTGGAGGAGCTTGACCAGCTCGCCGAGGACGCGCTGCGAGCTGTGGCCGTAGTCGCCGCGGGCGGCGTCGCGGTCGAGGAGAACGAGGGCGAAGAAGAGCGGTTCGGGGAGGTCGACGGCGACCGGGGTCTCGTCCTCCTCGACCGGCTCCGGACGCTCCGCCGCCTCCTCGGCGTCCGCCGCCACGCCGTTGCCGGCCAGCGCCCGCCGCGCCGTCCGCGCCTCGCGCCGCTCCGACTCGGGCAGCTCCTCGCGGCGGTCGAGGAAGAAGGGCAGCGAGCGGAACTCGCGGGCGAAGCGCGAGAAGAGGACGAAGAGCTCCTTCTCGGAGTCGAAGTTGCCGACCAGCCGGGCGCCGCGGCCGACGTCGAGCCGTTCGGTCTCCTGGAGCACGATGTTGGCGCGCGCCGTCTCCTCGAGCTGGAGGGTGCGGGCGGTGACCTTCCAGGCGGTCAGGCTGCCGAGCACGAAGCAGTCCTGGGCGCAGCGCACCGACACCGCCTCGACCTCCACCCCGTGGTCGATGCGGATCGACCCGGTGCGCGACTCGATGGTGCCGTAGGAGCCGGAGTTCTGGATCACCAGGTGCCCCGGCGCGCGCACCGAGAGCTGGCCGTGGGCGTCGACCTCGATCTCGGTGCCGCGCGGGATGATCATCGTCGGCGCGGCGCTGTCCGGCAGATCTCGCTTGCTCACGGATCTCCTGGGCCGCTAGCGGGCGAACAGCTCGGGCAGCGGCTCGTAGTCGCGCGGATCGGGGGCCTGGCGCGCCCGCACCAGCAGGCGCTCCTCGTCGCGCCAGCGGCGGTCGAGGATGTAGATGCGCGGGTCGACCGGCTCGAAGTCGCCGTCCTCGCCCTTGCGCCGCACCTCGTAGTGGAGGTGAGGGCTGGTGCTCCAGCCGGTGTTGCCGACGGTGGCGATCACGTCGCCCTGGCGCACAGCCTGGCCGCGCTTGACCCTGATCTCGTCGCAGTGGCCGTAGAGAGTGCGGAACTCGTCGTCGTGGGCGATCACCACCAGGTTGCCGTAGCGCCACCAGCCGACGCTGTTGCGCAGCGGATAGCGGCCGGCGAACACCACCGTGCCGTCCGACGGCGCGCGCACCTCGGTGCCGAGCGGCGCCGCGAAGTCGACCCCGGCGTGGAAGTCGAGGTTCTTGGTGAACGGGCTCCGCCGGTTGCCGAACGGGCTGGTCAGCACGAAGCGGTCGCCGGTGAGCGGGCACGCCGAGGGCGTCGTCCGCACCCGCTCCTGGTCGGCCTCCTCGAGCGCCCGCACCTCCTCGAGGAAGGCGGAGATCGCGCGCAGCTCGCCGTCGATCTGCGCCTCGAGCGTCAGCCCCTGCTCCACCACGTTGGCGTACACCGAGCGCGGCACCGCCCGGCGGACCGGCGTCGGAAAGCCGCCCTGGCCGATCGACTCCAGGCTGGCGAGGCCGTAGGCGAGGTAGATCTTGTCGACCTTGAGCCGCAGCTCGGCGGAGCGCTCGCCCAGCTCGTCGAGGCGGCCGACCAGCGCCCGCAGCCGCTCCCCCTGCCGCTCGCGGTCGGCCTCGAGCCCGCGCTGCTCGCGGCGGCGCTGGAGCCCGTCGATCACCGCCGGCGCCAGCACGGCGGCGGCGATCACGGTCGACAGCCACAGCACGACGGCGGCGGCGGCGATCGTCAGGTGCCGGCGGCGCAGGAAGAGGTAGCGCACCCGGCGCCGGATGTCGCTCGGGTGGAGCTGCAGCTCGTAGAGCCAGTCCGAGGGCGGCCGGCGGACGGGCGCCGGAGCGGCGGAGCGGGGGGACGGCGACGGCATCGGCGGCATTATCGCAGGCCGGGCGGCCGGGCGCTCAGCGGGCGACCCCGGCGGGCGCCTGGCGCGGCACCTGGCGGTCGAGGAGCGCCTCGCTGGCGTGGCGGCGGGCGATCGCCAGGAGGTCGCGGTGGACGGCGGGCCCGCCGGCCAGCACGTTGCCGCTCGCCAGATGGCCGCGGCCGCCGTCGAGGTCGGTGACCACGCCGCCCGCCTCCTCGATCATCAGCACCCCGGCGGCGAGGTCCCAGGCGGAGAGGCGGAACTCGAAGAAGCCGTCGTAGATGCCGGCCGCCGTGTAGGCGAGGTCGATCGCCGCGGCGCCGCAGCGGCGGATCGACTTGGCGCGCAGGAAGGTGTCGCGGAAGACGCCGAGATAGGCGTCGAGCGACGCCTTCGCCTTGAACGGGTAGCCGGTGGCGAGGAAGGCGCCGTCGAGGCCGTCGCGCCCGGAGACGGCGATCGGCCGCCCGTTCCACGCCGCGCCGCCGCCGCGGCGGGCGGTGAAGAGATCGTCGCGCAGCGGGTCGAGGATGGCGCCGGCGACCGGCTCGCCGCGCTCCACGCAGGCCACCGAGACGCAGAACACCGGCAGCCCCTGGAGGAAGTTGGTGGTGCCGTCGAGCGGGTCGATCAGCCACTCGTGCGCCGACTCGCCGCCGGCGACCTCGCCGCCCTCCTCGGCGCGGATGCGGTGCCCCGGGTGGCGCCGGCGCACCACCTCGACCACCGCCTCCTCGCTCTCGCGGTCCGCCTGCGACACGAAGTCGTGGACGCCCTTGCGGTCGGCGACCAGCGCCTCGTCGCGGAACCAGCGGCGCAGCACCTCGGCGCCGGCCCGGGCGCCTTCGACGGCGGTGGCGAGGAGGTCTTCGGACATCGGGCGATTATCGCAGAGGCGGTGCGGCCGGGCCCGGCGCGGCAGGGCGGTGCCGACCGCGGAAGGCGTCGCGGATCGCCGCTTCCGCCGGACGGCCGAGGAAGCGGAAGTCCGGCCGCTCGGAGGCGGCGGCGCCCGGCGCCTCGTCGCTGAACGCCTTCCACACGAAGAGCCCGGCCAGCCAGTCCGGGCGGCCGAGGCCGGCGAAGAGGGCCCGGTAGGCGGCGGCCTGGTCCTCGGGCGAGAGCTCCCCGCCCTCCTCGTGCGGCGAGGTCCAGGGGGCGCGGCGGGCGGCGTAGCCGACCTCGGTGAGGAGCACCCGCTTGCCGTGGCGGCGGGAGGCGACGGCGAGGTCGCGGGCGACGGCGCGGGCGCCGACGGCGAGCTGGCGGGGCGAGGCGTCCGGCGCGGCGGCGAGCGGCCGGTAGGCGTCGATGCCGAGGAGATCGAGCCGGTCCCAGAACGGCACGCGGTCGAAGTCGCCGTGCCAGTTCGCGGCGTAGGTCAGCCGGCCGCGGTAGACGCGGCGCACCGCCGCGATCGCCCGCCGCCACTCCGCCTCCCGCTCCAGCGTGCCGCCGAGCTCGGTGCCGACGGAGAGCACCTCGGCGCCGGTCCACTCGGCGAGCGCCGCCTGGTGGACGAGGAAGCGCCGGTAGCTCCGCCACCAGGCGGCCCAGGCCGCGTCGTTTGCCATCGCGATCTCGCCGGACCAGCTCCCGCGCAGCCAGATCTGCGGCTTCCACAGCACCACGAAGCCGCGCTCGCGGGCGCGGCGGGCGGCGTGGACCATGCCGGCGTCGGTCTCGCTCCGCGGGCGGCGGTTGAGGTAGCGCAGCCCCGGCGCGTCCGGTGCCGCCTGGAAGGCGAACGGCATCAGCGACACGGCGTCGGCGCCGAGGCCGGCGAGACGGTCGAGCACGCGGACGACGGAGGGGGCGTGGTAGCCGCCGTCGAGCGAGTTGCGCATGGCGAGGGAGACGCCGGCGACGAAGGGCGGGAGGGGCGCGCGGGGCCGGGCGGGCGCGACGCCGGCCGGAGCGGCCGAGGCCTCCGCCGCGATCCGCTCCAGGAGCGCGGCCACCGCCGAACGGCTGGGCAAGGAGGACACCTTCTCCACCACGGTGGAGCCCGGCAGCCGGTCGACCACCGCCGCGGCGACCGGCGTCCACAGCAGGCGCGAGCCGTCCGGCGGCGGCTCGGCGGCGAGGAGCTCGTCGGCCGCCGGCAGCACCTCGGCGGCGGCGAGGTCGGGCAGCCATCCGCGCCACGGGCGGCCGTACCAGTCGCCGGAGAGCCACAGGGCGGCGCCGTCGAGGAGGTACGGCGGAAGGCCGTCCGCCAGCCCGGCGCGGCGGAGGAGCGCCGCGGCGGCGGCGTGCCGGTAGGCGAAGCCATCGTCGGGGTGGAGCACCAGGTGGACGTCCGCCGGGCCGCCGGCGACCGCCTCCCCCACCGCGCCGGCGCGCACCGCCTGGGCGACGTGGTCCGGCTCGGCGGCGACGGTGAGCGGACGATCGAGCGCCACCGGCACCCTGGGCGCCATCGCCGCCGTCGCGGCGTCGAGCTCCGCGCCGAGGGCGGCGAGCGGCTCGGCCGCCGCCGAGTCCGCGGCGAGCACGACGACCGCGCCCCGCCGCGCGCGCTCGGCCAGAGGCGGAGGTGCCACCGCTTCTGCGACGCGCGAAGGGCTCTCCGCCGGCTCCGCCGACGCGGCCGGCGGGCCAGCCGGCGGGTCGCATCCCACGACCGCCGCCGCCAGGAGGAGCGCGAGCTTCGGGCTCGGACCTCCTCGCCGGCTCACGGCGGCGGCGCTGATACGCTCCATGGGGCCTCCGGCCGGGGACCGCCCCACGGCGGCGGCGCGACTCCGACGACCGACCTCGGCACCTTCCTGGGAGCTCCGGCCTTGACCTGGGTCCTTCTCTTCGTCGCCGGCCTCCTCGAGGTCGGCTGGGCCGTCGGGCTCAAGTCCACCCACGGCTTCACACGCCTCTGGCCCACGGTGTGGACGGTCGTGGCGCTCGTCGGCAGCATGACGCTCCTCGGGCTCTCCCTGCGCACGCTGCCGCTCGGCACCGCGTATGCCGTGTGGACCGGGATCGGCACCGTCGGCACCGCGGTCCTCGGCATGGTGCTCTTTCGCGAGCCCGCGACCGTGCTCCGCCTGTCCTGCATCGGGCTGATCCTGATCGGCATCGTCGGCTTGAAGTTGGCGATGAAGTGAGGCGGCGGGCGGGCGGCCGGTCCTCCCCTACCGCCGCGGCAGCTCGATGACGAGCCCGCCGACCACCGTCCCCGCCGGCGCGCCCCTGAGCGTCCAGCCGCCGAACGGCGTGTTCCGCCCCTTGCTGCGGAAGCCGGCGGGCTCGATCGTCACCTCGCGTTCGAGGTCGAGGAGCGTCAGGTCTCCCGGAGCGCCCGGCCGCAGCGTGCCGCCGGGAAGCCCGTAGGCCCGGCTCGGGCCGGTCGACAGCAGCTCGACCAGCCGCCCCAACCCGATCGTCCCGGCGCGCACCAGGCGGTCGAGGCACAGCGACACCGTCGTCTCCAGCCCGACGATCCCGAACGGCGCCAGCGAGAACTCGACGTCCTTCTCGTCGGCGTGGTGCGGCGCGTGGTCGCTGGCGATGGCGTCGACGCTGCCGTCGGCCAGCCCGGCGACCAGCGCCCGGCGGTCCTCCTCCGAGCGCAGCGGCGGCTTCATCTTGCAGTGGGTCGAGAAGCCGCTCTCGGCGACCTCGCGGTCGGTGAGGAGGAGATGGTGCGGCGTCACCTCGCAGGTCACCGCCAGGCCGCGCTCCTTGGCCCGCCGCACCAGATCGAGGCTGCGCGCGGTCGACAGGTGCGCCACGTGGTAGCGGCCGTCGGTGTCCTCGGCGAGCAGGAGGTCGCGGGCGACGATCACGTCCTCCGAGGCGCCCGGGATGCCGGGCAGCCCGAGCCGCGTCGACCACTCCCCCTCGTGCATCACGCCGGGGCCGGTGAGGTCGTGGTCCTCGGCGTGCTGGGTGACGGGGACGCCGAAGTGCCGGGCGTAGAGGAAGGCGCGGCGCATCAGCTCGCCGTCCCGGACCGGCATGCCGTCGTCCGAGACCGCCACCGCGCCGGCGCGCACCATCTCGCCGATCTCGGCCAGGCTCTCGCCGGCCAGCCCCTTCGACACCGCGCCGACCGGGTGCACCCGCGCCCAGCCCGCCCGCCGCGCCTCGGCGACGACGTGCTCGGTGACCGCGCGGTTGTCGTTCACCGGGTCGGTGTTCGCCATGCAGGCGACGGCGGTGAAGCCGCCGGCCGCCGCCGCCCGGGTGCCGGTCTCGATCGTCTCCTTGTACTCCTGCCCCGGCTCGCGGAGGTGGACGTGGATGTCGACGAAGCCGGGGCAGACGACGCGGCCGGCGGCGTCGAGGGTGCGCACGCGCCCCGCCGGCTCGACCCGCTCGTCGACGCGGGCGATCTCGCCGTCCTCGATCAGCACGTCGGCGAGCGCGTCGAGCCCCTGCGAGGGGTCGACCACCCGGCCGCCGCGGACGAGGAGCCGCGCCATCAGGCGACCTCCCCGGAGACTCCGGCGAGGAGGTAGAGCACCGCCATGCGCACCGCCACCCCGTTCGCCACCTGGTCGAGGATCACCGAGGTCGGCCCGTCGGCCACGTCGCTGGCGATCTCGACGCCGCGGTTCATCGGCCCGGGGTGGAGGACGATCGCGTCGTCGGCGGCGCGGGCGAGGCGCTCGTGGGTCAGCCCGAAGAGGCGGAAGTACTCCTTGATCGACGGGAAGAGCTTCCGGCTCTGCCGCTCCGTCTGGATGCGCAGCATCATCACCACGTCGGCGCCGTCCAGGGCGGCGTCGAGGTCGTGGACCACCCGCACGCCCATGCGGTCCATCGCCGGCGGCATCATCGTGTGGAGGCCGGCGACGGTCACCTCCGCCCCCATCTTGGTCAGGAGGTGCACGTTCGAGCGCACAACGCGGCTGTGCTCGATGTCGCCGACGATCGCCACCCTGAGGCCGGCGAGCCGGCCCTTGCGCTGGCGGATGGTGTAGGCGTCGAGCAGCGCCTGCGTGGGGTGCTCGTGGGCGCCGTCGCCGGCGTTGATCACCCCGGCGGCGAGGCGGCGGGCGAGCATGTGCGGCGTGCCCGGGTAGGCGTGGCGGATGACGATCAGGTCCGGCGCCATCGCCTGGAGGTTGAGCGCCGTGTCGATCAGGCTCTCCCCCTTCGACAGCGCCGACCCGGAGGTGGAGAAGTTGAGGTTGTCGGCGGACAGCCGCTTCTCGGCGATCTCGAAGCTCGACCGCGTGCGGGTGGACGACTCGAAGAAGAGGTTGATCACCGTCCGCCCGCGCAGCGTCGGCACCTTCTTGATCGGCCGCTCGGCGATCTCGGCGAACGACTCGGCGGTGTCGAGGACGAGCGCGATCTCCTCGGGCGACAGCTCGGCGATGCCCAGGAGGTCCTTCTTCGTCCAGCGGGTCACCCGGCCTCCTCGTCGCTGGCCGCCGGCGGGCGCGGCACGCGGTCGGCGGCGTCGGCGCGGGCGGCGCGCTCGAGGATGCGCACCTCGTCCTTGCCGTCGGTGGCGGCGAAGCGCACCTCGACCACCTCGTCGGCGTGGGTCGGCACCCGCTCGCCGACCACGTCGGCTTGGATCGGCAGCTCGCGGAAGCCCGGGCGGTCGATGAGCACCGCGAGCTGCACCGACTTCGGGCGGCCGTAGTCGACCAGGTGGTCGAGGGCGGCGCGCACGGTGCGGCCGGTGTAGAGCACGTCGTCGGCGAGCACGATGGTCCAACCGTCGATCGCCACCGGCAGGTGGCTGGCCTTGACCAGCGGCTGCGGCGCCACCGTCGACAGGTCGTCGCGGTAGAGCGTGATGTCGAGGCTGCCGCGCGGCACCGCGGGCCCCTCCATGCGCTCGATCTCGGCGGCCAGGCGCTCGGCGAGCGGCACCCCGCGGGTGACGATGCCGACCAGGAGCAGCTTCTCCACCCCGCGGTTGAGCTCGACCACCTCGCCCGCCATGCGGCGGATCACGCGCCGCATCTGCTGGCGATCGAGGATCGTCCGGCGGGGGGTGAGCTGGTGGGTCATCGGGAGCGGAGGGCGGCGCGGCGGGATGGTACCACTTATGTCAACAGCCTGTTGACATAAGTCCTCGCGGGCCGTGGCCGCCTGGCTCACAGTCACGGCGGCGGCGGTAACGCCTTGTGTAAGGCCGGTCTCCCTTCCGGCCGAGCGGCTCGGCCGGCCGAGGCGGCCGGCGCGCTACACGTCGCGGCTCGATCCGCTCACAGCACCGGCGGCGGCGGCAGCGGGTCGGTCAGGCCGCGCCACACGCCGCGCGCCTTCGCCGCCACCGCCCGGGCGTTGCCGCGCGG
>DATABP010000273.1:0-1542 GCA_036259515.1 Thermoanaerobaculia bacterium
GCCGCCGTCCGCACCGTCACCCGCACCTGCACCACCCGGTTCCCGTCCACCTTCAGCACCTCGAGCAGCAGCGGCCCGAGCGCCACGGCGTCCCCGACCTCCGGCCGCCGTCTGAGCTCCGACAGCATCACGCCGCCCACCGTGTCCTCGTCGCGCTCGCTGAACTCCACCCCCAGCGCCTGCTCCAGGTCGACCACCAGGATGCCGCCCGACACCACGTACACGTTCTTCCGCTTCTCGACCAGCTCCGGGGCCTCGAGGTCGAACTCGTCCTGGATCTGGCCGACGATCTCCTCGATCACGTTCTCGAGCGTGACGATCCCCGAGACGCCGCCGTACTCGTCGAGCACCGCCGCCAGGTGCAGCTTCTCGCTGCGCATCCGCCGCAGCAGGCGGTCGACCGACAGCGTCTCCGGGACGAAGGCGATCTCGCGCGCCACCTCCTCGACCGAGCCGAGCGGCGCCGAGGTGCGGAAGAGGTCCTTGATGTGGACGAGGCCGACGACGTGGTCGAGGTCGCCCTCGCAGAGCGGCAGCCGGGTGTGCCCGCTCTCGCGCGCGATCTCGAGGTTCTCGGTCAGCGAGCGGGTGGTCGAGAGGTACACCACGTCGCCGCGCGGCACCATGATCTGCCGCGCCACCCGGTGCGACAGCTCGAAGATGTTGGCGAGGAGCTCGCGCTTGTGCTTCGACAGCACCGCCGCCGGCGACGAGGCGAGGAGCAGGCGCAGCTCCTCCTCGTCGTGCGCCATCTCCGACTCGGCGACCGGCTGGATGCCGACCACCCGCAGGAGCGCGTTCGCCGCGTGGTTGAGCACCCAGATCGCCGGGTAGGTCAGCTTGAAGAAGGCGTAGAGGGGGAGGCTGACCACCAGCGTCGCCGCCTCCGGCTTGCGGATGGCGAGCGACTTCGGCGCCAGCTCGCCGAGCACGATGTGGAGGATGGTGATCACCACGAAGGCGAAGGTCAGCGACAGCGAGTGGAGCAGCGCCGGCGAGGCGCCGGGGATCGCCATCACCAGCGGCTCAAGCATCCAGGCGAAGGCCGGGTTGCCGATCCAGCCGAGCGCCAGGCTGGCCAGCGTGATGCCGAGCTGCGTCGCCGAGAGGTACGCGTCGAGGTGGCTGATCATGTGCCGCGCCACCTTGGCGCTCTTCGCCCCGCGCGCCACGTGCGGGTCGATCTGCGTCGGCCGCACCTTGACCAGCGCGAACTCGGCGGCCACGAAGAAGCCGTTGAGCAGCACCAGCAGCAGCGCCAGCGACAGCCCCAGCCAGGGATCGATCTGCGGCGGCGCGACCGGCGCCGCGGCGAGCGGCAGCGCGCTCAGGCCCACGGCGCGACCCGCGGCGAGAGGGCGCTTCGCCGCCGGCCGGGGACCGGCCCGGCGCCGCGGTCAGGCAGGGGACTTGGAGGAGGCTCGTCCATCGGGGAGGCCGATCCTAGCAAAGCCTGGGGGGCGGACCGCGCCGGCTCCTACAGCACGTACGCCAGCGCGAACCCCACCTGGGCGAACATCATCATCAGGTACATGTGACGCC
>DATABP010000274.1:0-2104 GCA_036259515.1 Thermoanaerobaculia bacterium
CCGGCGCCCGCCTCGCCGGTCTGGCGCTGCGCGGCGCGCTGCCGGTCGCCCTCGCCACCGTGCCCGTCCTCGCCCTGCGGCTGGCGCTGTGGGGCGGCGAGCGGACGCTCGCGCAGGCGCTTGCGGAGCTCGTGCTGTGGCTGGGCGCGCTCGCGATCGCGACGCACCGACTGGAGCGCGGCCTCCTGCGGGAGCTCGGGGGCTACCTGCGCGGGCACTCCAAGCTCGTGCCGACGGCCGGATGAGGTGGCTGCCCGCCGGCCTGTGGCTGGCCGCGGCGCTCATCTCCGGCTTCACCGCCTGGCGCCACCTTGATCCGTTCGACGAGGGGTTGCTGCTCGTCGCGGTCGACCGGATCGTGGCCGGCCAGTGGCCGTACGCCGACTTCGCCTGGGCGTACGGACCGGGGCACCCGCTCGTGCTGTCCGCGGCGGCGGAGGTGCTCGGGCCGTCCGTGGTCTGGTGGCGCGTCCTGCGCACGGCCGCCGACGCCACCGTGGCCGTGCTCGTCTTCGCGCTCGTGGACCGCTCGGCCGGGCGGCGCTGGGCGCTCGCGGCCTGGCTCGCCGCCGCGCTCACCATGGCGCAGCCGACCACGGCGAACCCGTTCCCGGTGGCGTTCGCGTTCGCCCTGGGCGCCGTGCTGGCCGCCGTGCACCGCCGGCCCGTGGCGGCGGGCGCGCTCGTCGCCCTCGCCGCCGCGTGGCGGATCGACTTCGGGCTCGTCGCCGCCGTCGCGGTGCTCGCGGCGGCGCGGGAGCGGCGGGCGTGAGGCGGCACGGCGTGCGGCTCCTCGCTCTCCTCGCGTTCCGCGACGAGGCGCGCCACCTCCCCGGCTGGCTCGCCAACGTGGTGCCGCAGGTCGACCGCGTGGTCGCCCTCGACGACGGCTCGACCGACGGCTCGGCGGAGCTCGTCGCCGCCCACCCGGCGGTGGTCGAGCTCATCCGCCGGCCGCCCGGCGATCCCGACGAGTGGGACGACGCCGCCAACCACCGGCTGCTCGTCGAGGCGGCCTGGGAGCACGCCGCCGACTGGCTGGTGGCGGTCGACGCCGACGAGCGGCTGGAACGCGGCTTCCGCTCGCGCGCCGAGGCGGAGATCGCCCGCGCCGGTCGGGAGGGTCACATCGCCTACTTCGTCCACGTCCGCGAGCTGTGGGGATCGCCGGCCACCTGGCGCAGCGACGGCCCCTGGGGCAAGAAGCGCTCGGCCCGGCTCTTCCAGTCGCGCCGCGACCACGTCTTCCACCAGCAGCGCCTGCACTGCCACTGGGCGCCGCTCCAGGGGCGCACCGCGGACGGCGACTTCCCGCAGGCCGACCTCGTCCTCTACCACCTCAAGATGATCCACGCCGCCGACCGCATCGCCCGCCGGGATCGCTACCTCCGGCTCGATCCCGAGCGCCGCGAACAGGCGCTGGGCTACGACTACCTCACGGACGAGGCAGGGCTGGAGCTGAGCGCGGTGGAGCCGGAGCGCGGGTTCGAGCCGCCGCCCTGAGCGCCGGCGCGGCGGCTGGCGGAGGGGGTGGGATTCGAACCCACGGGCCCTTGCGGGCCGGCGGTTTTCAAGACCGCTGCATTCGACCGCTCTGCCACCCCTCCGGCGGTGCCTCGCGCGAAGTCTAGAACGCGGAGGCCGAGCGGGGGCTTTCCGCGGCGCGCGTCCCTTGCGGAAGGGCGCAACTCATTACGAGACAATGAGATCGATGCGGTGGCCCTGTTCCTGCACTGACCCGCGGTCGACGCAACGCCGCCTCGATCCGGTTCCATCGGCACCCCGGCGGCACCCGACGAACGACGAACCAGCGAGAGACGACATCATGACCAGACAACCGGACAAGTCGGAGACCCTCCGCATCGTCTCGACGCAAGGCGGATATGCGGTGTTCATCTTCCCCAGCTCGCAACCCGCCGCGGTGTTCACCCGCGGCTTCGACCTGCTCGACTGGGTGGCCGGACGCATCGCCGACTGGGAGGTCGGCCGGCGCGGCGAGGACGCCGTGCTCGAGCCGGCGGCCGACCCGGCCGGCGGCGCCGACCCGGAGACGGTGCCGGTGGACGCCTGAGAGCTCCGATCCAGCCCCCGCGGCGCGGGACTG
>DATABP010000275.1:0-3216 GCA_036259515.1 Thermoanaerobaculia bacterium
CGGCTCGCCGCCGCGCCGCCGCCCTTCTCCCTCGCCGCCTACCATCTCGTCGAGCGCGCCCGGCGCGACGCCTACCTCGCCGCCCTCGGCGAGGCGGCCGCCGGCGAGCCCGCCCTCGTCGCCTGGAGCGGCCCCTGGCCGCCGTGGGCGTTCGCCCCGCGGGAGCTGGAATGAGCTTCGAGGCGAAGAGCGCCGCCGAGGAGGTCGAGGAGCTGCGCCGCGAGCTGGAGCGGCGCCTGGCGGCCGAGCCGGCGCCGCGCTGGAACGCCGATCCCGACGAGGTGCAGCGCTCGGTGGCGAAGCTGGTGCTGACGCTGGTCGAGTTCGTCCGCCAGCTCCTCGAGCGGCAGGCGCTGCGGCGGATGGAGGCGGGGACGCTGTCGGAGGACGAGGTCGAGGCCCTCGGCCTGGCGCTGATGCGGCTCGAGGAGACGCTCCACGCGATGGCGAGGAGCTTCGGCCTCGACCCGGCGGACCTCAACCTCGACCTCGGTCCGCTCGGCAAGCTGCTCTGATCGCTGGACCGGTGCCGCGGAACGGCACTCGCCTTGCACGATGGCCGGCCGGAGCCAGGCCCACTCCGGGCCTCCCGCGGGGGACGACGACGATGACATCCGAAGAGCCGGGCCACGACCGCGAGGTGCCGCTGGTGCTGGTGGTCGACGACGTGGCCGACGGCCGCGAGATCGTCGGCGAGTACCTCAAGGTCGACGGCTACGAGCTGGCGTCGGCCGCCGACGGCCTGGAGGCGGTGCAGATGGCGCAGGACCTCCTCCCCGACGTCATCCTGATGGACGTCTGGCTGCCGAAGATGGACGGCCTCGAGGCCACCCGCCGCCTGCGCCAGGACCCGCGCACCCGCCACATCCCGATCATCGCCTTGACCGCCCACGGCCTGGCGAGCGCCCGCAGCAAGGCGCTCGAGGCGGGCTGCGACGCGGTGATCACCAAGCCCTTCCTCCCCGAAGCGCTGGCCGCCGAGATCCGCCGCCAGCTCGCCCCCCGCGCGCCCGGTTAGCGCCGCGCCCTCGACTTCGTCGCGGACCCGCCGCGGCCGCCTGCCCTGCCCGACGTCAGCGGGTGAGCTCGAAGTTCACTTGGAGACAGTAGTAGGAGGCGACCGGCTCGCCGTCGCGGCGCGCCGGCTCGAAGCGCCAGCGGCGCAACGGCTCGGCGGCGGCCAGGGCGAGGGCGACCGAGGGATAGCGCGCCAGCACCGGCGTGTGGACGCTACCGTCGGCGTCCACGATCACGCGGACGACGACGCTGCCCTCGGTGTGGGCGGTGCGGGCGCCGAAGGGGTACTCCGGCTCGGGCGCGGCGAGCTTGACGGGCGGTTCGATCACCTCGGCCGGCCCCTCCTCCTCCGCCTCCTCGATCGCCTGCGCCGTCCCCTCGTCGTCCTCCTCGCGGCAGGCGGCGAAGTCCTCCGGCGTCAGGTGGTTGTCGCGCAGCAGCGCGGCCGGTTCGCCATAGGAGCTCAGGGTGGCGCGGGCGAGGTCGGGCCACAGCGACTGGGCGAGCGACCAGCTCCACAGCGCATCGTCGCGGCGGCCCTCGGCCGAAGCGGCGAGCGCCTGGAGGCTCAGCACCGTCGCCGCCGCCTGCGAGGTCTCGTCGCCGATCTCGCCCTCGGACACCAGCAGGGTCACGAGCTCGTGGACCAGCCGATCGGCGGCGCGGCCGACCTTCTCCCAACGCCCCTCGTGGGCCCAGCGACCGGTCTCTTCCAGGCGCTGTGAGAATTGGCGGCGGGTCAGCGGCGGCGCCGCGGCGGAGCCGGCGAAGACCGACGCGAGGACGGCGGCGGCGACGGCAGGACGGATCCGGAAGAGGATCGACACCTCAGGGTTCCTCACTGTTCAGCGACAGTGCGAGAGCTTGTCACGATGACCTTGTGCGTGACGGGGCCCGCCCTCCGGCGCCGCCCGGACGGGACGCTATACTCCCGCCCGATGACCGCCGTCGCCGACCGTCCGCTCGCCCCGTCGCCCCGCACGCCCGTCCCCACGATCGAGCCCTCGCGCTTCCCCGCCGCGCTCGCCGGGATCGCCGAGAAGGTGCGCGACGGAGGGCGGCTCGACGCCGACGAGGCGCTCCTCTGCTTCACCACCCCGCACCTGCTCCACCTCGGCAAGCTGGCCGACGCGGTGCGCCGCCACCGCCACGGCGAGGTGACGTACTACAACGTCAACCGGCACATCAACCCGACGAACGTCTGCGTCTACACCTACAACTGCAAGTTCTGCAGCTTCGCGGCGCTCCAGGGCGAGCCGCACGCCTGGGAGATGAGCCACGAGGAGGTGTGGCGGCGGGCGGCCGAGCAGGGCGGCGACGCGGTGACCGAGTTCCACATCGTCGGCGGCGTCCACCCGGAGCTGACGCTGGAGTGGTACCTGGTGATGCTGCGCGGTCTCCGCGAGCGCTTCCCGAACGCGCACCTCAAGGCCTTCACGGCGATCGAGATCGGCTGGTTCGCCAAGCGCGAGCGGAGGTCGATCGAAGAGGTATTGGTCACCCTGCGCGAGGCGGGGCTGGGGTCGCTCCCCGGCGGCGGGGCGGAGATCTTCCACCCCGAGGTGCGCGAGGTGATCTGCGACGGCAAGCTCGACGCCGACGAGTGGCTGGAGGTGCACCGGGTGGCCCACCGGCTGGGCATCGCCTCGAACTGCACGATGCTCTACGGCCACGTCGAGCGGCCGGAGCACAAGGTCGACCACCTGCTCCGCCTGCGCGCGCTGGAGGACGAGGCGCCCGGCTTCAACGCCTTCATCCCGCTCGCCTACCACCCCGAGAACAACTACCTCGGCCTGCGCTACCACACCACCGGCGCCGACGACCTCCGCCACCTCGCCGCCGCCCGGCTGGTGCTCGACAACGTGCCGCACGTCAAGGCGTACTGGGTGATGGTGACGCCGAAGCTGGCGCAGGTGGCGCTCCGCTTCGGCGCCGACGACCTCGACGGCACGGTGGTCGAGGAGACGATCTACCACATGGCCGGCGCCGACACCGCGCAGCACCTCACCCGCCCGGAGCTCGAGCGGCTGGTGCGCGAGGCCGGCTTCACCCCCGTCGAGCGCGACACGCTGTACAACCCGATCGCTCCCCGCGGCGAGGCGGCCGGGAGCGTCGCGCCGCCCGTCCCGCGCGCGGCCGCGGCGGCCGGCGCGGCGGCGACTTGACCCCGGCCGGTCCCCTCTCCTTCCACTACCTCGC
>DATABP010000276.1:0-5941 GCA_036259515.1 Thermoanaerobaculia bacterium
CGCGCGGCCGCACGACGGGGCGAACACCGGGTCGAGCTGCGGATCGGTGCGCACCTCGCGCTCGTACCAGGCGAAGAAGCGGAAGGCGTCGTCGCCGAGCGGCAGCGGGAAGTGGTGCTGGAGGTCGGCGCGCATGTCCCAGAGGACGAGCGCCAGGCGCGGCACGGCGATCTCGCTCGCCGCCGGCAGCGGCGCGAGCAGCCAGCGGTAGAAGGTGTCGGCGCCGGTGGTGTCGAACGGCCGCGGCCAGCGCTCGCCGTCGGGATCGAGCAGCTTGAGCGCCTCGCGCGTGTAGACCGGCACCCGCACGCCGTTGTCGAACGTGCCGTAGGCGTAGGGCAGGCCGCCGAGCTCCTCCGAGCCGGCCTGCCGCAGCCGTTGGCGGTAGAGGGCGAAGAGGTCGCGGATGTCCGGCCGGTCGTCGAACGAGATGCGGTTCTGGAACTTCGAGACGACCTCGGGCCGCTCCGGGACGAAGCCGCTGAAGTGGAAGAAGCGCAGGGGAGAGTCGCCCACGCGGTAGCCGTCGCCGTCGCGTTCGAGGCGGCGGTGCGCGAGGTTCCAGTAGGCCACGTTGAGCCCGGGATCGCGCAGGATCCGGGCGCCGGAGAGGAAGGCGGGCGCGAAGTCCATCCAGCGCTGGTCGACGAAGAGGCCGCGCTCGACGCGGTGCTCGCAGTAGCGGTAGAGGCGGCGCTGCCACCAGCGGAGGAACTCGCGGGTGCCTTCGTGGAAGCGCACTCCGACGAAGCCCAGGTTGTAGATCCCGGAGAGGAGGAAGTCCCGCTCCGAAGGCTGCCGGTCGTCGTCGAGCGGCTCGAGGACGTGCGGCGTCAGGACGACGTCGGCCGCCGCGAGCTCCTCGTAGACCGGCGAGAGGTCGGCGAGCACCAGGACGTCGGGATCGAAATAGCACAACGCGCGGCAACCGCTCAGCTCCGCCACGCGCTCGAGGAAGTACGGCTTGACCGCGGTGTTGAGCTCGAGGATGGAGTAGCGGAAGGCGAAGTGCTCGAAGCGCGGGATGCCGAGCTCCGCGGCCGGCACCACCCGGTACGGCTCCGCCTCCAGATCGACCTCCGGCGGCGGCTCGTCGACCAGGCACACCCACACCTCGCCCTCCGGGTGATGGGCGAGGAACGACTCGGCGAACACCCGGGCGAACGGGATGTAGTTCGCGGAGACGATGGTGCAGGCGACGGGTTCTGTCATGCGGGGCCGACAGCCGCGGGAGCCGTCTGAAGGCGGTGAAGTTTAGCGTGACGTGAGGTCGATGGGGAGCCGAAGCGCTCTGGTACCATTCCGGCGAGTGATCACGCGACCCGCAGCCCTCGGCTCGGATCAGCCGACGCGGCCTCCGGCGCAACGCCTCGCCGGCCCGGCGACGGAGGAGGAAGGGCTTCCGGCCGCCGTCTCCGGGCGCGAGGCGGCGCGCGTCTGCGGAGTGCTCGTGCTCCTCCTGGTGATCGCCTACGCCAACGTGGTCTTCCTCGGCCGGTCGTTGGTCTACTCCGACAACTACAATCCGCTCGACGCACGGTCGCTGCCGCAGAACTACGGCGCGGAGCTGGTGCCCGCGGACGCCTGGGCACAGCGCAACCTGCTGCTGTACGCGAACTTCCACGATCCCGGGGGGAGCTGGTGGCAGGGCGAGCCGGGCGGCGAGTTCCTGCGCGACGCGCTCCGTCGAGGGGAGTGGCCGTGGTGGGATCCGTACGTCGCGGCCGGCGCCCCCGCGATGGCGAACCTGACCCAGTCGTTCTTCTTTCCGCCCTATGCGCTGGTGGTGGCGCTCGGCAACACCTCGCTGCTCAAGAACGTCTACATCCTGTCGCTGCTCCTCGTCGCCGCCTTCTCGTCGTACCTGTTCCTCCGCCGCCACGGTCTCTCGGCGGAGGGGTCGGCGATCGCCGCCGCGGCGGTCCTCTACTGCGGGGGGCTGGTGCAGAACGTCGGCTCGTTCATCGGCCAGACCGGCGCCTTGCTGCCGGTGACGCTCCTCCTCACGCGCTGGTTCCTCGACCGGCCGAGCTGGCGTCGGGCCGCGGTGCTGGCGGTGGGGTACGCGACGGTCGCGTGCGCCAGCTTTCCGCCGCTGCTCGTCGCCGCCTTCGGGCTGACCGCCCTCTACGCCGCGACGATGATCGCCCGCGACGTGGAGCCTGGCCGGCGAGCGATCCGGTACGCGGCCGCGGTGGCCGTTTCGCTCGCGCTGGTCGCTCCCGTCTACGCGCCCGCGCTGTGGGCGCGGCACGAGTTGCCGCAGGTCGCCGCGACCTACGCCGGCGCCGCCGAGACCACCGTGCGCGTCGAGGCCCTCTCGCAGCTCCTGTCGCCGGTCCTGATGGGCGGCGGCAAGGTCTACGTCTCCCCGCCGATGCCCGAGATCGGGGACATCCAGGTGCCCTACGTCGGGGTCGTCGTGCTGCTCCTCGCGGGTCTGGCCGGGCCGCTCCGGCGACGCGACGCTTCGCTGCTCTTCGCGGTGCTGGCGGCCGGCGCGACGTTGATCGCCTCGAAGCTGATCGGCGTCCGGCCGGTGCAGTGGATCAGCGTCCTGCCGGTCCTCGAGCACATCCACTTCGCCCACTACTTCGGCATCCCGCTGGGCATCCTCCTGTGCCTGCTGACCGGGTTCGGCGTCGACCGGCTGCTCGCCGGCCGGGTCTCCGGCCGGCGGCTCCTGGCGATCGGCGGCGGCCTCGGCGCGGTGACCCTGCTGCTGCCGTTCGTCGCCCACCTGCGCGGCGCGCTGACCCACCCGTGGGCCGGAGCCTGGCTGGCCCGCTGGTACCTGCTCGTCGGCCTGCTCGCGCTCGCGGTCGGCGTCGTCGCGCTCGGTCGCCGGGCCGGGGGGAGGGCCACGGCGCGCGCGGCGGCGGTCGGATTGCTCGCCCTCCTGGCCGTCGAAGGCACCGTCAACTCGTTCTATCCGCGCCAACGGCGGGCGGACGTCTGGCGCCACCCGCCTCCCTACGTCGAGGAGCTGGTCGCCCGCCGCCACGAGGGACGGATCTTCACCGCCGCGACCTTCCCCGCCAACTCCTCCTCCGCCTTCGAGGTGTTCGGGCTCGACTCCTTGATGACCTTCAACCCGTCGCGCATGTTCGAGCTGTACAAGCGCCACGTCGCGCCGAACGCCTACTTGTTCCTTCGCGACGCGGCCGGGCTGCCCCCCGAGGGGGTGCTCGACGCCGCCAACGTCGGGCTCCTCGCGCTGCGCGAGATGCGCGGCCGGATGATCGCCGACGCCCACGCCCGCGGGCACGCCACGTTCTGGCACGACGGCGAGGTCCGGCTGCTCGCCCGCGAGACGGAGCCCAGGTACTACTTCACCTCGGAGTACCGGGTCCTGCCCAAGGCGGAGGCGTTGGCCGCGGTGGCCGAGGAGCGCCCGCCGCGCCAGGTGATCCTCGAGGCGGCGCCGTCCTTCGCGCCGGCGGCGAACCCCGGCGGAGCTCCGCGCGTCGCCGCGCGCCTGACCCGCAACCGGGTGACGCTGCGGCTGACCGCTCCCCGCGCCGGGCTCGTCTACTGCTCCGAGGCGTTCGCGCCGGGCTGGACGGCGACGGTCAACGGAGCGCCGGCCGCCATCCTGCCCGCCAACTTCGCGTTTCGCGCCGTGCCGGTGCCGGCAGGAGAGGTCGTGGTCGAGCTGCGCTACTTCCCTCCCGGGCTCCGCCTCGGGCTCGTCCTCGCCGGCGTCGCCGTCGGCGCCCTGCTCCTGCTCGTCCTGTGGCGGGAACGGGCCGCCCTCCGCCCGCTCTCCCTCCGCGCGGCACCCGCCTGGCCGCTGCCGCGGCGGGCGCTGTGGGCGATCGCCGGCGTGGTCCTCGTGCTCGGTGTCGGCTTCGAGGCCGGCCGGCGCCTGCATCTCGCCAAGCTGGTGCCGGTCGCCGTCGAGGACCCGACCCGCCCGCGCCCCGACTCGTTCTACCGGGTGGAGTGGGAGGGCGCGCGGCTCGCGGAGGGACGGGCCGGCGGCGAGACGGTGGAGGTGCTGGTCTCGCTGCGCAACGCCGGCACCGAGACGTGGCCGAACCCGGAGACGGCCGATCCGCGGACCGCCGTGCCGGCGGGGGCCGTCCGCCTCAGCTGGCGGTGGTGGTGGGGCGATCGCGAGGAGCTGGTCAGCGACTACTCGGCGCGGATCGACCTCCCCGCGGCGGTCGGGCCGGGCGAGTCCGTCACGCTGCCCGTCGAGGTCGTGCTGCCGACGCAACCCGGGGACTACTCGTTGCAGCTCGACCTCGTCCACGAGCTCGTCGCCTGGTTCGAGCAGCGCGGCGCCGACACGCTCCTCGTGCCGGTGACCGTCGAGCCCGCCCGATGACCCGAGGGCGTCGGCGCCATCGGATCGAGGCGGCCGCGGCGCCCCCGCGCGCGCCGCGCCGGCGGGAGCCGGTGTCGGTGCGGATCGGTCTCGTCCTGGTCGTCGCCGGCGGCATGTCGTTGAGCGCCTGGTGGGCCGCCCGCGTGCCGATCTTCGGCGCTCCCGACGAGGACACGCACTTCGATTACGTCGTCACCCTGGTCACCGCCGGCCGGCTGCTGCTGGCCAGCGAGCTGCCGGTCGCCCAGATCGGGCCCGGCGATCCCTTCATCCCCATCGTCCATCCCTACACCCGTCACCTGTCGCGGGCGAGCGCCACCCGCCACACCCGCATGAGGACGGAGGTCAAGGCGCCGGCGGGCTACGGCTCGGAAGAGTTCTTCGACGAGGTGGACCGCACCGCCCCCAGCCTCGACCGCCCCCCGGTCCGCAACCCGTGGGGGGTGACCGGCTATCCCGTCGGCTACTACGCCCTGGCGGCGCTGTGGGTGAGCCTGGTGACCTCGGCCGCGGACGGCCCGGTGGCGATCTTCTTCGCCGCGCGCTCGTTCTCGGTGCTCCTTCTCGGCCTCGGCCTGGTGGCCTGGTGGGCGGTGCTGCGGCGCAAGGGATGCCCGCCGTGGAAGGCGCTCGGCGTGCTCGCGGCGACGGCGTTCCTGCCGCTGACCTCCTTCGTCTCCTCGTACGGTCAGCCGGACAACCTGACCTTCTTCGCCGTGGCGCTCTGCCTGTGGCTGGGCCTGCGGGCGGCCCAGGAGCCGCCGTCCGCCGTTCGTCTCGCCGCCGCCGGAGCGGCGCTCGGGCTGCTCCTGATCACCAAGCTCCACGTCTTCGCGTGCGTCGCGGCGCCGGTCCTCGCCCTGCTCGCCGTCGCCCATGCCCGGTGGGAGCACCGCCGGTGGCTGGCCTGGAGCGTCCTGCTGCTCGGACCGTCGCTCCTCGCCGGCGAGCTCCAGTCCTGGATCAGCTCGGGAGGCGAGCTGAGGATCGCTTCGTACCGCTCCGAGGTGTACCAGGAGGCGGGCGGCAGCCTCCCCGTCTACCTCGCCCGCGTGATCGACTCCGGGTTCCGCAACTTCTTCACCGTCCACGGCGACACCTTCCGCTCCTTCTGGTGGCAGTTCGGCTGGCTCGACACCCCGGTGGTGATCGTCTCCGCGGAGGTGCACGAGGTGGTGCTGCTGGCGCTCCAGGTCGGCATGGCCGGCCTGCTGATCCTGCTCGTCTTCCGCTGGCAGCAGGTGGCGACCTCGCTGGTCGGTCTCTGGCGTCGCGGCGCCCGCTCGCGGGCCCTCCGCCTCCTGGTGAGCGATCCGACGCTGCTCGCCTATCTCTCTTTCGCGGCGCTGATCGGAGCGATCTACGTCGTCACCGCCAACGGCTTCCTCGCCCAGGGCAGGAACTGGTATCCCTTCGTGCCGGCGATCTTCTGGGCGGCGGTCGGGTACTCGCCGCGGGCGCTCGCCTCGCGGGTCGCCGCCCGCTGGCTGAGCCGCGCCGTGCTGGCCGGGTTGCTGCTCTACGTCGCCTTCGGCGCCTGGTACGCCATCCCGGCGATCGAGGAGCGTTACTTCGGGCCCGGGCCGGCGGCGCCCGCCGAGATCGTGA
>DATABP010000277.1:0-3765 GCA_036259515.1 Thermoanaerobaculia bacterium
CCGCCGGTCCACGTTGACCGTGAGCATATCTGCATGCTACTTTGCAAAGTCCTCTCACGTCTCAAGGAGCCGAGTCCGATGCACTCGAAAGCGGCGTGCGCCCTGGTCCTCGCCGGTCTCGTCCCCCTCGCCGCGGCGCCCGTGGCGGCGGCCGACGACGAGGTCCTGTCGGTGATGCGGGCGCTCAACGACGACCTCAAGGCGATGTGGATGGACTTCCGCATCGAGTCGATCGACTACCTGACCGTCGGCCAGGGGCGGCCGAGCGACCGGCTGCTGCGCCAGCCCTTCCGCTGGGTGGCGGACGACGCGCGGCGCGGCGCCGAGGCCGGTCGGCTGAGCTGGCTGGTCGACGGCTCCTGGGGCGAGGCGACCGCCAGCGGGGTGGGCGCCGGGGCGGCGGCGGCGGCGCTCGCCAAGGCGGCGGCGACCTGGGCGGCCGTCCCCTGCTTCGAGCCGGCGATCGTCGAGCGGCCGTGGGACGGCCGCGACGTCACCATCACCGACTTCTTCGTCGGGAGCGGCCCGTTCGGCGACCCGTTCGCCGCCGACGTCGTCTTCGGCGGCTGGCTGGGTGCGGAGAGCCTCTTCTTCGGCCCCGAGACGCTGGCGGTGACGGTGACCTACGTCTTCGTCGACCGCGAGACCGGCGAGCCGACCGACGTCGACAGCGACGGCCGCCTCGACGTGGCGCTGGCGGAGATCTACTTCAACGACGCCTTCGAGTGGACCACCGAGGGCGCCGGCGGCTTCGACGTCGCCACCGCGGCGCTCCACGAGCTCGGCCACGCGCTCGACCTCGGTCACTTCGGCTCGCCGCCGCTGGCGGTGATGAACCCCGTCTACTCCGGGCAGCGCCGCCAGCTCGAGCCGATCGACACCGCCGGGCTGTGCTCGGTGTGGGGCAAGTAGCGGCGGTCGATCCGCTACGTCACCGACGCCAGCGGGTGGGCGAGCGTTTCGCCGCCGGCGCGCTCCACCTCGGCGGCGCCGGCGGGGGTGAGCTCGACGCCGTCCGCCGTGCTGCGCGCCCAGCCGGCGCCGGCCAGCCCGGCGAGCACCCGCCGCAGCCGCTCGCGTCGCCAGCCGAAGCGGCGCTCGAGGGTGGCGAGCGGCACCGGCCGGCCGCCCTCGGCGAGGTGGAGGAGGAGGAGCCGCCCGGCCAGCCGCGCCGCCAGCCGGCGGTGCGCCACCAGCCGCGCCAGGAGCCCGTGCCGCGGCGAGGCGAGGAACGAGACGGCGAAGAGGCCGCCGGCCACCGCCGCCATCGCGCCGGCGATCGAGGCGTCCCAGGCGTGGGCGAGGTAGTACCCGGCGACCGCCGAGGCGACGCCGATCGCCACCGCCAGCGGCAGCATCACGCCGAGCCGGTCGGTGAGCAGGTACGCGGCCGCCGGCGGCACCACCAGCATGGCGACGACGAGGATGGCGCCCACCGACTCGAAGGCGCCGACCACGGTCAGCGACACCGCGCTCATCAGGAGGTAGTGGACGAGCGCCGGCGAGAACCCCATCGCCGCCGCCAGCTCCGGGTCGAAGGTCGACACCTTGAGCTCCTTGTAGGCGAGGCCGACGAGGAGCAGGTTGACGAGCAGCGTGGCGCCGTTGACCCACAGCGCCTGGGCGCCCAGCGAGCGCTCGCCGACGAGCAGGAGGTCCCACGGCGCGTAGGCGATCTCGCCGTAGAGCACGCAGTCGAGGTCGAGGTCGACCTGCGAGGCGTAGCGGCTGATCAGGATCACCCCGAGCGAGAAGAGCGCCGGGAAGACGACGCCGATCGAGGCGTCCTCGCGCAGCCGCCGGGTGCGCTGGAAGAGCTCGACGAGGAAGACGGTGACGAGGCCGAGCGCGCCGGCGCCGAGCACCATCGGCAGGGTGGAGCGCTCGCCGGCGAAGAGGAAGGCCAGCGCGATGCCGGGGAGCACCGAGTGGCTGATCGCGTCGCCCAGGAGCGCCATCCGCCGCAGCACCAGGAACGAGCCGACCAGCGCGCAGCTCGCCGCCACCAGCGATCCGACGAGCAGGATGACGGCGGTGGGGCTCACCGCGCCGCCTCCCGCGCCGCCGCCACGCGGCCGAGGCCCGCCGCCGACGGCGGGATCGGCCGGCCGTGCGGGTCGGTCGACGGATCGCCGAGCTGGCGCGCCAGCTCCTCGGTCGCCTCGGCGGTCAGCGCGTGCTCCATCGCCTCGGCGTCGCGGTGGAGGTGGTCGTGCGGCAGCTCGAGACGGTGGGCGAGGTAGGTCTCCCACAGGCGGTGGCGGCGCACCACGCCGGCGGCCTCGACGCGCCCGCTGTCGCTGAGCCGCACCGCGTCGCCCCGGCGCTCGATCAGCCCGGCGACGGCGAGCGGCACCAGCACCCGGGCGAGCTGCCGCGGCGGCCAGCCGCGCTCGCCCAGGAGGTGCGGCCGGGGCACGAAGCGCGACCAGTCGGCGTCGGCCTCGCCGCGGCGGTAGAGGTCCTTGAGCAGGTTCTCGCGGCGGATGCGGGCGGCGGCGCGCCGCTCGCGGGCGAGCGCCCAGACCAGCCCGCGCTCGGGCGCCGCGAGCAGGCTCGCCACCAGCACCGCGCTCGCCACCAGCACGATGACCGGCCCGGTGGGGAGCCGCGGGATCGTCGCCGAGGCGAGCGCGCCCACCGCCCCCGAGCCGGCGCCGATCGCCGCCGAGAGGAGCAGCATGGTGCCCAGCCGCTCCGTCCACTGCCGCGCCGCCGCCGCCGGGGTGACCAGGGTGGCGACGATCAGCACCACCCCCACCGTCTGGAGCCCGACGACGACGACGGTGACCAGCAGCACGGTGAGCAGCACCTCGACCCGCCGCATCGGCAGGCCGAGGCTCTCGCCGTACTCGGGGTCGAAGGCGAGGAGCTGGAGCTCCTTGTAGAAGAGCGCCACGGCGGCGAGCACCAGCGCCGAGAGGATCGCCATCAGGCGCACGTCCTCGTCGACCAGCGTCGCCGCCTGGCCGAAGAGGAACTTGTCGAGCCCGCTCTGGTTGCCCGCCGGCAGCCGCTGGATCCAGGTCAGGAGCACGATGCCGACGCCGAAGAAGACCGAGAGCACGATGCCGGTCGCGGTGTCCTGCTTGACGCGGCTCCAGCGCACCACCGCGAGGATGGCGAGCGAGCCGGCGAGGCCGGCGACCAGCGCGCCTGCGAAGAGCGGCAGCGGCGCCTTCGAGCCGGTGAGGAGATAGCCGAGGCAGACGCCGGGGAGGGCCGCGTGGGCGAGCGCGTCGCCGAGCAGGCTCTGCCGGCGGAGGAGCGCGAAGCCGCCGAGGACGCCGCCGGTGGCGCCGAGGATGGCGGCGCCGGCGAGGACGTTCCGGGCGGTGAACGACAGCTCGAACATGCCCTCTCCGCCGCCCTCCTCAGCCGCCGTTGGCGAGGCCGTTGCGGCGCTCGGCGAGGAGCGCCTCGGCGGCCTGGGTGAGGACGGTCAGTTTGCCGCCGTAGGTGCGCTGGAGGTTCTCGGAGGTGAAGGTGTCCTCCACCGGCCCGGCGGCGATCAGCCGCAGGTTGAGCAGCACCACGTGGTCGAAGTACTCGGCGACCGTCTGGAGGTCGTGGTGGACGGCGACCACCGTGCGCCCGGTCGAGCGCAGCTCCTCGAGCAGCGCGAGGATCGCCCGCTCGGTGGTCGCGTCGACGCCGGCGAACGGCTCGTCCATCAGGTACAGCCGCGCGTCCTGGGCCAGCGCGCGGGCTAGGAACACCCGCTGCTGCTGGCCGCCCGAGAGCTGGCTGATCTGGCGGTGCGCG
>DATABP010000278.1:0-3262 GCA_036259515.1 Thermoanaerobaculia bacterium
ACGCTCCTCCTCCCCGTCTCCCGTCCGCGCCCCGGCGGGTGCAAGAAGCCTTCCGAACGGGCGCGACGACCGGCCGCGCGAGGGTGGCGCTGCCGGCCGCGCTAGCATGTCGCCGAGGTGGGCGACGCGGAGCGGTAGCGAACGTCTCGCAGCGGCCATCCTCGGCGACATGCTAGCGCGGCCGGCAGCGCCACCCTCGCGCGGCCGGTCGTCGCGCCCGTTCGGAAGGCTTCTTGCACCCGCCGGGGCGCGGACGGGAGACGGGGAGGAGGAGCGTTGGCGGAAACGGGCGACGGGAGGCGGCGGGTGGTGCTCGAGGGGATCGCGCCGGTGGTCGACGGCGGGCGGTTCCCGATCAAGCGGACGGTGGGCGAGCGGGTGGTCGTCGAGGTCGACGCCTTCGCCGACGGGCACGACGCGCTGGCGGTGCGTCTGCTGTGGCGGGAGGAGGGCGACCCCGAGTGGGACGAGGTGGCGATGGAGCCGCTCGGCAACGACCGCTGGCGCGGCGAGCTGGTGCCGACGCGGATCGGCCGCCTCGCCTACACCGTCGAGGGGTGGATCGACCACTTCCAGTCGTGGCGGCGCGACCTCGGCAAGCGCGTCGAGGCGGGGCAGGAGGTGAGCGTCGAGCTCCAGATCGGCGCCGGGCTGGTGCGGCAGGCGGCCCAGCGCGCCGCCGCCGCCGGCGCCCGCTCCGACGCCCGCGTGCTCGCCGGCCTGGCCGACGACCTCGCCGGCATCGGCGCCGGCGAGAAGGTCGCCGACCGCGTCCGCCTCGGGCTCGACGACGAGCTCGCCGCGCTGGTCGAGCGCCACCCCGACCGCCGCTTCGCCTCCCGCTGGCCGCGCGAGCTGGAAGCGTGGGTGGACCGCGACCTGGCGCGCTTCTCCGCCTGGTACGAGCTGTTCCCGCGCTCGACCTCGCCCGAGCCCGGGCGCCACGGCACCTTCGCCGACCTCGAGGCGCGGCTGCCCTACGTCGCCGCGATGGGCTTCGACGTCCTCTACCTGCCGCCGATCCACCCGATCGGCGCCACCCACCGCAAGGGGAAGAACAACGCGGTCGCCGCCGAGCCGGACGACGTCGGCAGCCCGTGGGCGATCGGCGGCGAGGCGGGCGGCCACAAGGCGGTGCACCCCGATCTCGGCGACCTCGACGGCTTCCGGCGCCTGGTCCGCCGCGCCCGCGACGAGCACGGCATCGAGGTGGCGCTCGACGTCGCCTTCCAGGTGTCGCCCGACCACCCGCTGGTGCGCGAGCACCCGGAGTGGTTCCGGAAGCGCCCGGACGGCACGATCCAGTACGCCGAGAACCCGCCCAAGAAGTACCAGGACATCTACCCGTTCGATTTCGAGTGCGAGGACTGGCGCGGGCTGTGGCGGGAGCTCCTGTCGGTGTTCGAGTTCTGGATCGAGCAGGGGGTGACGGTGTTCCGGGTCGACAACCCGCACACCAAGCCGTTCGCCTTCTGGGAGTGGGCGATCGGCGAGATCCGCGCCCGCCACCCGGAGACGATCTTCCTCTCCGAGGCGTTCACCCGCCCGAAGGTGATGCAGCGGCTCGCCAAGCTCGGCTTCACCCAGAGCTACACCTACTTCGCCTGGCGCACCTCGAAGCGCGAGCTGGTCGAGTACTTCACCGAGCTCGGCCGGCCGCCGCTGGCCGACTACTTCCGCCCCAACCTGTGGCCGAACACGCCGGACATCCTCACCGAGCAGCTCCAGATCGGCGGCCGCGCGACCTTCGCCCAGCGCCTGGTGCTCGCCGCCACGCTCGGCGCCTCCTACGGCATCTACGGCCCGGCCTTCGAGCTCGGCGTGTCGCAGGCGAAGGAGCCGGGGAGCGAGGAGTACCTCGACTCCGAGAAGTACCAGCTCCGCCACTGGGAGACGGACGACCCGGCGAGCCTCGCCGAGCTGATCGCCCGGCTCAACCGCGCGCGGCGCGAGAACCCGGCCCTCCACGGCGACCGCGGGCTCGAGCTCCTGCCGATCGACAACGAGGCGCTGATCGCCTACGTCAAGGGCACCTCCGACGGCGCCAACGCCGTCCTCGCCGTGGTCAACCTCGACCCGCACCACGTGCAGTCGGGCTGGCTCGACCTGCCGCTCGACCGCCTCGGCCTGCCCGCCGACCGTCCGTTCCAGGTCCACGACCTCCTCACCGACGCCCGCTACCTGTGGAACGGCCCGCGCAACTTCGTCGAGCTCGACCCGCGCTCGCTGCCCGCGCACCTCTTTCGCCTGCGCCGCCGGGTGAGGAGCGAGCGCGACTTCGACTACTTCATGTGAGCGTCGATTCGAGCGGCACCCGGATTGCTGTCTGGCGGCGCCAGGAGGACGGGCGATGAAATGGCAGGGACGGAGGCGCAGCGGCAACGTCGAGGACCGGCGCGGAATGCGCGCCGGCGGGATGGTGGCGGGCGGCGGGGTGGCGACGCTGATCGTGCTGGCGATCGCGCTCTTCACCGGCGTCGACCCGGCGGAGCTGGGGGTCGCCGTCGGGCCGCCCTCGGCCTCCACCCAGGCGCCGGCCGGGCCGCCGCCGGCCGACGACCCGCAGGCGGAGTTCGTCTCCGTGGTGCTCGCCGACACCGAGGACACCTGGCGCGGTCTCCTGCCGGCCGCCGGCGGCCCCTCCTACCAGGAGCCCACGCTGGTGCTGTTCAGCGACGCGGTCGACTCCGGCTGCGGCTTCGGCCGCTCGGCGATGGGCCCCTTCTACTGCCCGCTCGACGGCAAGGTGTACCTCGACCTCACCTTCTTCCGCGAGCTCGACGAGCGCTTCGACGCCCCCGGCGACTTCGCCCGCGCCTACGTCGTCGCGCACGAGGTCGGGCACCACGTGCAGAACCTCCTCGGCCTCTCGGACGAGGTGCACCGGCGGCGGCAGCGGCTGTCGGCCGCGGAGGGCAACGAGCTGTCGGTGCGGCTGGAGCTCCAGGCCGACTGCTTCGCCGGCGTTTGGGCCCACCACGCCGAGAGCGAGCGCGACCTGCTCGACACCGGCGACGTGGAGGAGGGGCTCGCCGCGGCGGCGGCGATCGGCGACGACCGTTTGCAGCGGGAGACCTCCGGCCGGGTGTCGCCGGAGAGCTTCACCCACGGCAGCTCGGCGCAGCGGGTGCGCTGGTTCCGCACCGGCTTCGACAGCGGCGAGCCGGCGCGCTGCGACACCTTCGCGGTGGCGAGCCTCTGAGCCGAGCCGGCCCGGCCGGTAGGATCGGCCGCATGGGGCGAGGCGCGGCGGCGGCGGGCG
>DATABP010000279.1:0-6829 GCA_036259515.1 Thermoanaerobaculia bacterium
CGCTCGGCGGCGGCGCGGGCGACGGCGAGCGCCGCCGGCTCGGCGAGCACCAGCTCGCCGGCGACCAGCGCCACCGGCCCCAGCCGTCCGGCCGAGGCGGCGGCGATCAGGTCGTCGAGGGAGGCGGAGGCGGCGGGCAGCTCAATCCTCCGCCAGCATCCCCTGCTCGGCGAGCTCCTGGCAATCGATGCAGTAGCGGGTCCACGGCACCGCCTCGAGGCGCTTCTCCGCGATCTCGGTGCCGCAGTTGGTGCAACGGCCGTAGGAGCCGTCCTCGATCCGGTCCAGCGCCTTGTCGATGTCGAGCATCAGTTGCCGCTCGGCGTCGGAGAGCGAGAACATCAGCTCGCGATGGTAGGAGTTGTTGGCGCGGTCGACGATGTCCTCGGTGCCCTCGTCGGTCGACTCCTGACCCGAGCGGACGTCGTTCTGGTAGAGGCTCATGATGTCGGCGCGCTGCCCCTCGAGGCGCTCGCGGAAGGCGTCGAAGCCCTTCTTCTTCACCGCTGTCTGGGTCTTGGCCACGTCTCGTCTCCTTCTCCCCGATGCCCGCCTCGGATCGCGAAGGGGGGCGATGATAGTGCAAACGGAACCGACGCCCTCTGCTTTTCATTCCCCGCGGCGGCGGGGGCGCTCGGCGGGTCGTTCCACGCGTCTCAACCGCGGTGGTAGCCGGTGCCCGCCTCGATCGAGGCGGCGCGGTAGAGCTGCTCGTAGAGCACGACCCGCGCCAGCTCGTGCGACAGCGTCATCGGGCCGAGCGAGAGCACGGTGCGCGCGGCGGCGAGGACGGCCGGATCGAGACCGAGGTCGGAGCCGACCAGGAAGGCGATCGGGTGCGGCCAGTCGCGCTTCCAGCGGGCGAGCTCGGCGGCGAAGGCGGCCGAGTCGAGGGCGCGGCCGCCGGGGTCGAGCGCCACCCGCCACACCGGCTCGGGCACCGCGGCGACGAGCGCCTCGCCCTCCGCCCGCCGGCGCTCCGGCCCGTCGCCCCTGCCGCGAACGCGGACCGGCACCTCGCGCACCGGCGTCACCCGTCCGATGCGCTGGCGGTAGCGGGCGCAGACCTCGTCCCAGGCGGCGCGCTTGTGGGCGCCGGCCCAGACGACGACCAGCTCGCGGCTCAAGGGGAGGCGGGCGCGGCGGCGGTCAGACGACCGCCGAGTACTCGACGTGCTCGCCGTCGCCGCTCATGAAGCGCTCCCACTCGGCCGAGAAGGCGAGCGAGCGGAGGTCGCGCATGCGGTCGAGGAAGAGCATGCCGTTCAGGTGATCGTACTCGTGCTGGATCACCCGGCCCTCGAGGCCGTTGGCGACGTAGTCGACCGCGTCGCCGTGCCGGTCGAGGCCGCGGATGCGCACCGACGGGTGGCGCGGCACCAGCCCGCGCAGGTCGGGCACCGAGGTGCAGCCCTCCCAGTCGTAGACCAGACGCCCCGGCTGGGCGACCAGCATCGGGTTCAAGATCACCTTGAGCGGCACCGCCTCGCCGGGGACCTCGGGGTCGTCGGGGATCTCGTAGACGAACACCTGCTGGCCGATGCCGACCTGCGGCGCCGACAGCCCGACGCTGCCGGCGGCGCGCATCGTCTCGACCAGGTCGTCGATCAGCCGCTCGAGCCCGGGCGAGCCGAACTCGGCCTTCGCCACCGCCTGGGCGGGGGTGCGCAGCGCGGGGTGGCCGAGCCGGACGATGCTGAGCGTTGCCATGGCGCGTCCTCCGTCGTCGATCGATTATACCGCCCGGGTTCCGCCCTCGCCCGGCGGCGGCCTCGCCGCGGCCGCGTTCCGGCGCCCGCGGTTACAATGTGCCGCCCGTTCCCGCCGCCGCGCCGCCCGAGCGCCGGCGGCATCCTCGCACGGGCGACCGCGCCCACCCGAGTCCGATGAGCCGACCGCCGAGCCGACCGCCCTTTCCGCCCGTCCCCTCCGGCTATCCGTTCCCGCGCCTCGAGCTCGAGGTGCTCGCCGAGTGGCGCGAGCGCGACACCTTCCGGCGCAGCCTCGAGCGCCGCGCCGGCGCGCGGGACTTCGTCTTCTACGAGGGGCCGCCGACTGCAAACAACGTTCCCCACGTCGGCCACGTGGTCACCCGGGTGGTCAAGGACCTCTACCCGCGCTACCGCACGATGCGCGGCGAACGCGTGCCGCGCAAGGCCGGCTGGGACACCCACGGCCTGCCGGTCGAGATCGAGGTCGAGAAGAGCCTCGGCATCACCCACAAGCGCCAGATCGAGGAGTTCGGCATCGCCGAATTCAACGCCCGCTGCCTCGAGAGCGTCCACCGCTACGAGCGGCAGTGGCGGGCGATGACCGAGCGGGTGGGCTACTGGACCGACCTCGACGACGCTTATTACACCTATTCGAACGAGTACGTCGAATCGGTGTGGTGGGCGCTGAAGAGGCTATGGGACGAGGGGTTGCTGGAGCAGGGCTACAAGATCCAGCCCTACTGCGCGCGCTGCGGCACGACGTTGTCGTCCCACGAGGTGGCGCAGAACTACAAGGAGACGGACGACCCGTCGGTGTGGGTGAGGTTCCCGGTGCGCCCGGGGCAGAAGGTGCCGACAGCGGACGGCGGGGAGTGGGAGAGCGAGCAGGGCGTCGCGCTGGTGGCGTGGACGACGACGCCGTGGACGCTGCTCTCGCACGTGGCGCTGGCGGTGAACCCCGGGTTGATCTACAAGCTGATCGACGACCCCCAGCAGGAGGGGCGGAAGCTGGTGATCGCCGAGGGGCTGGGCGTGGCGGTGCCGGCGGCGGTCGAGGGGGAGGACGGGAAGCGGCAGGAGGTGGACCTGCGGGAGGCGCCGGCGCTGGCGCGGTTCCGGGGGGCGGCGCTCGAAGGGACGCGGTATGACCGGCCGTTCCGGGTGGAGGCGGACCGCTGGGTAGGAGATCGCAGTGCGGAACGGCTCGACGGGGAGGGCTACGCCGTCGTCACCGGCGACTACGTCACCGCCGGCGACGGCACCGGCATCGTCCACACCGCGCCGCTGTTCGGCGAGGACGACTACCAGACCGGCCTCCGCTTCGAGCTGCCGTTGGTGCGCGCCGTCGACCACCAGGGCAAGGTGCGCGACCTTCCCGGCCTCGAGCCCTTCGCCGGCCTCTGGTTCAAGGACGCCGACGCGAAGATCGTCCGCCACCTCAAAGACCGCGGCCTCCTCCTCCACCAGGCGCAGTACCGCCACAACTACCCCTTCTGCTGGCGCTGCGACCGCCCGCTCCTCTACTACGCCAACCTCTCCTGGTTCGTGCGGGTGACGAAACGGCGCGACGAGCTGGTCGCCAAGAACGGGAAGATCGGCTGGCACCCGGCGCACTTCCGCGACGGGCGCTTCGGCAATTGGCTGGAGAACGTCGTCGACTGGGCGCTGTCGAGGAAGCGCTACTGGGGGACTCCGCTGCCGGTGTGGGAGTGCGACCGCTGCCCACACAAGGAGGCGGTGGGCTCGTACGCCGAGCTGTTCGAGAAGGCGGGGCGCGAGCTGCCGGCCGATCCCTACGACCGCGAGCAGTTCGACCCACACCGCCCATTTGTGGACCGCGAGCCCTGGAAGGGCGCACCCGAGGACTGGCAGCCCTTCACTTGGCCGTGCCCCGACTGCGGCGAGGGCACCATGGGCCGCGTCGACGACGTGATCGACGCCTGGTTCGACTCCGGCGCCATGCCCTTCGCGCAGCACCACTACACCGGCGCGCCGCTCCCCGACTTCGACCCCACCGGCGCCGACCGCCGCGGCTTCCCCGCCGACCTCATCTCCGAGGCGGTCGACCAGACCCGCGGCTGGTTCTACACCCTGCACGTGCTCGGCACGCTGCTCTTCGACTCCCCGGCCTACGAGAACGTCATCGTCCTCGGCCACGTCAACGACGAGCAGGGGCGCAAGATGTCGAAGCGGCTGGGCAACGTGGTCGAGCCGATGGCGGTGATGGAGGAGACCGGCGCCGACGCCCTGCGCTGGTACTTCTGCGTCAACAACCCCGAGACCTCGGCGCGCTTCTCCGCCCGGCTGGTGCGCGAGGCGGCGCAGAAGCTCCTGCTGCCGCTGTGGAACGCGCTGTCGTTCTTCACCATCTACGCCAACCTCGACGGCTGGGGCCCGGACGACGGCGCGGGCGACCTCCCCTTCGCCGCCCGCCCGCCGCTCGACCGCTGGGTGCTCCTCCGCCTCGACCGGCTGGTGCGCGAGACGACCGCCCACCTCGACGGCTACCGCACCGCCGAGGCGGCGCGCGGCATCGAGACCTTCCTCGACGAGCTGACGAACTGGTACATCCGCCGCAGCCGCGAGCGCTTCTGGGCCGGCGCCGCCGCCGACGCCGCCGCCGCGACCGACAAGGAGAGCGCCTGCCGCGCCCTCTACGAGGTGCTGATCACGCTGGCCCGGCTGATCGCCCCGTTCACCCCGTTCGTCGCCGAGGTGCTCCACCGCCACCTGGTGCGGAGCAGCGGCGAGGGCGCGGCGGAGAGCGTCCACCTGGAGGACTGGCCGGCGCCGGCCGCGGGCGTAGAAGCGCGCGAAGACCTCTCCCTCGAAGCGGGGATGGCGGCCGTCCAACGCATCGTGGCCCTCGGCCACGCGGCGCGGAACGCGCACGGCCTGAGGACCCGGCAGCCGCTGGCCCGCGTCACCCTGGTCAGCGCCGACGCGGATCTCCAGGAGCGGCTGTCGACACCCACCTTCCTCGACCTCATCCGCGACGAGCTGAACGTCAAGGAGGTCGCGTGGGCGCAGGAGCGCGGCGGGTTCGTCCGTCACGAGATCAAGCCGGTCTACCCCAAGCTCGGCCCGCGCTTCGGAAAGCGGATGAAGGAGCTGGCGGCGGCGATCGCGGCGGCGGACGCCGACCGGGTGGCGGCCGAGCTCGACGCCCGCGGCGCGATCGCCGTCGAGCTCGCCGACGGCCCCGTCGAGCTGTCCGCCGACGAGGTCGAGGTCCGCCTCGTCGAGCGCGCCGGCACCGCCACCCAGGGCGACCGCGAGCTGCTCGTCGCCCTCGACGCCGAGCTGTCGCCCGAGCTGGTCGCCGAGGGCCTCGCCCGCGAGGTCGTCCACCTGGTGCAGTCGGCGAGGAAGGACCTCGACCTCGACTACGCCGACCGCATCCGGGTGCGCTACGCCGCGGCGCCGGAGCTGGCGGCCGCGATCGCCGCGCACCGCGACTGGATCGCCGGGCAGACGCTGGCGGTCGAGCTGACGGAGGGCGAGCCGGCCGCCGGCGCGGCGCGCGAGGCGGCGGTCGAGGGGCACGAATTCCGCTACTCGGTCGAGCGGGCCGGATAGTCACCACACCCAAGGAGCGCGAGCGATGGCGGGGATCTTCAAGGCGTACGACGTGCGCGGCATCTACCCGAGCGAGATCTACGAGGCGAAGGCGCGGCAGATCGGGCTCGCCTTCCGCCACGTCCTCGACGAGAGCGACCTCGCCGGCTCGAACGCCGTCGTCGTCGGCCGCGACATGCGGAGCCACAGCGAGCCGCTGCAGCGGGCGGTGATCGACGGGCTGACCGCCGCCGGGCTCGACGTCCTCGACGTCGGCCTGGTCACCACGCCGATGAGCTACTTCGCCGTCGGCCACACCGGCGCCGCCGGCGGCGTGCAGGTGACGGCGAGCCACAACCCGGCGCGCTACAACGGGCTCAAGTTCAGCCGCCGCGAGGCGCGCCCGGTCTCCGGCGACCACGGCATCCCGCTGATCGAGGAGAAGGTGACGGCGGGCGGCCTCCCCGTGGCGGCGACGCCCGGCCGGGTCGAGCGCGGCGACGTGACCGACGCCTACCGACGCCACGTGCTGTCGCACCTCGACGAGCCCGGCGACGCGCGGCTCCGGGTGGTCGCCGACGCCGCCAACGGCATGGGCACGATCTACCGCCCGCTCCTCGAGGCGATGGGGATCGACCTCGTGCCGCTCTACTTCGAGCTCGACGGCAGCTTCCCCAACCACGAGGCGAACCCGCTCAAGGAGGAGAACCTGCGCGACCTCCAGGAGGCGGTGCTCGCCGAGGGCGCCGCCTTCGGGGTCGCCTTCGACGGCGACGCCGACCGCTCCGCCTTCGTCGACGAGCGCGGCCGGGCGATCGGCAGCGACCTGGTCACCGCGCTGATCGGCGGCGAGCTCCTCGAACGCTCGCCGGGCGCGGCGGTGGTCTACGACCTCCGCTCGTCGAAGGCGGTCGAGGAGTACGTGCGCGAGAAGGGCGGCGTGCCGGTGCGCGAGCGGGTGGGCCACTCGTTCATGAAGGCGACGCTGCGGGCGCGCCAGGGCGTCTTCGGCGGCGAGCTCGCCGGCCACTACTACTTCCGCGACAGCTACTACGCCGACAGCTCGATCCTCGCGGTGGTCGAGATCCTCAACTTGTTGCGGCAGACGGGAAGGCCGCTCTCCGAGCTGGTGGCGCCGCTCCGCCGCTATGCGAAGAGCCCGGAGATCAACTTCGAGGTCGAGGACAAGCAGGGCAAGATGGACGAGCTCGCCCGCCGCTACGCCGCCGCCGAGGTCGACCACCTCGACGGCATCACCGTCCGCTTCCCCACCTGGTGGTTCAACGTGCGCCCGTCGAACACGGAGCCGTACCTGCGGCTGGTGCTCGAGGCGGACACGCCGGCCGAGCTCGAGCGGCGGTTGGAGGAGCTGTTCGGGGTGTTGGGAGAGCCGGCGGAGTAAAAGCTGCGGGACCGGACCGATGGTGGGGGGCGGCGGGGCGCGGTCCGGGCGGCGGGGCCTTGGAGGGACGCGCACTCACCGTCGCGCCGCCGAGCACGTCGGTCCTGCGCGGCCCGATAGAGGGCGCCACGCCCCCCGGCCCTCCAGTCGAAGGCGC
>DATABP010000280.1:0-1618 GCA_036259515.1 Thermoanaerobaculia bacterium
CGCCCGCCGCCAGCGAGCCCACGTCGAGCGACACGAGGTCGTACTCGATCGACCCGCCGCCGGCGAGCGCCACCCGGCGCGCCGCCGGATCGAGCCCGACGGCGAGGTCGGGCACGTGCTCCGCCCCGGCGCGCGCGGCGAGCGCCGGCACGTCGAAGACGATCTCGTCGAGCCGATAGCGCCCGGCGAGATATCCCGGCACCATCCCCGAGTAGACGTGCCGCGCCGGCGCCACCACCGTCGCCGCGAACGGCGGCGAACCCTCCGCCGCCAGCCGCCGCAGCACCTCGAGGTGCGCGTGCCCGGCGCCGAGGAGCAGTAGCTGGGCCCTTCGATCCGCGGTCATCCGGCCTCCCCCGACGACGATCCCACCACGCCGCCGCCTGCGCCAGCGGAAGGAGCGCCGCCGGCCGGCGCCGTCGGGTCGCCGCCGTCGCATCGATCGGAGGAGAGACTCGCATGGAGATCGACCGTCCCGCGCTGGCCGCCGACCCCGCGCGGCGAAGGCGACGAACAACGGGAACGGGGCCTTCACACCCGCGGCGAAGGCGACGAAAATCCGGAACGGGGCGTTCGCCACCCCGGCGAAGGCGACGAAAGACCGGAACGGGGCGTTCGCCACCCCGGCGAAGGCGGCGCATCGCGAGAACGCCGCGTTCGCACCCCCTGAGAAGGCGGCGCATCGCGCGGACGTCGCGTGCGCACCCCCTGAGAAGGCGACGCATCGCGCGGACGCCGCGTTCGCACCCCCTGAGAAGGCGACGCATCGCTCGGACGTCGTGTTCTCACCCCCGTCTTCGTCGCCTCCGCGGGTGGTTCCAGCGACCTCCCGCCGCGCTCCGGCGCCGCCGGCGCCGACCCGGGATCGCCGCGCGGGGATTGGCGATCCGCTCCCGCCTCGCCGCAGCGCGGCGCTCTTGCGACGGAAATACGCGCGCCGCTTTTCTAGTTTGGGCAATTGCGGTTGAGAAGCTGGTATACTCGACTCCGGACCGTCGAGGTGGCCGTCGGCGCTCGCTCCGCCCCAGCTTCCGGAGCCCAGCGGCGGGAGAGGACGGCGACCGAGGTCCGAGGGGGCTCGAAACCTGCCGGGTTGCCGGCGGGGGAAAGGGGGCGGCAGTGAGTGATATCGCTGAGGTGGGCGGCAGGGCGCGCGTGAGCCGTCGAGCCGCCCGGGGAGCGGGCGCTGGTGCCCGCACCCGGAACCGGAGAAAACCGATGAAGAACGAGGGGCAAACCATGACCACGGAACAGATGGCGCAGATCCGGCAGAACCTGCAGGGCACCACCGACATCGAGGAGGCGGCGGAGCTGATGAACCTGGCGGGCAACTCGACCCGTCTCAAGCTCCTCTACCTGCTCGACAACATGAAGGAGCTGTGCGTGTGCGACCTCGCCGAGCTGCTCGGCGTGTCGGTGTCGGCCGTCTCGCAGCACCTGTCGAAGCTCAAGGCGTACGGGCTGGTCAAGCCGCGCCGCGACGCGCAGACCATCTACTACAGCCTGACCGAGCACACCTTCAACGGCAAGCTGCGCGACAACTTCTTCCGTCAGTTCCAGGTCTGACCCGGCCGCCGCGCTCGCGGCGCCGCGTCGCCTGATCCGCGCCCCCCCCCGG
>DATABP010000281.1:0-8309 GCA_036259515.1 Thermoanaerobaculia bacterium
CTCCCGGCGCGCGTCACCGGCGTCTCGTGCCCGAGCTGCGGCGGCGCCCTGGCGGTCGACTCCGGCGCCCGCGTCGTCCACTGCGCCTTCTGCTCGACCGGGCTCCTCGCCACCGCGCGGCTCGGCGTGCGGCGCTTCACGGTGGCGGTGGAGATCGACGCCGCCGCCGCCGCCGCGGCGACCCGCCGCTGGCTCGGCTCCGGGATCGCCAAGGACCCGCGCCTCCGCGCCGAGGCCGAGATCGGCGACAGCTACCTCGCCTACCTGCCCTTCTTCCGCGTCGCCGCCGACGTTATCGGCTGGGCGCTCGGCACCGAGGAGCGGCGGCGCACCGTCGGCTCGGGCAAGAACCGCCGCACCGAGACCTACGAGGTCGACGTCGAGAGGCGGGTCGAGCGCCACTGCGAGTCGACCTTCCCGGCGCTCCACGTCGCCGAGCTCGGGGTGCGCCGCGTCCGGCTCGCCGGCGACCGGCTGGTGCCCTTCGACGCCGAGGCGCTGGCGCGCGCCGGGATGGTCTTCCCGCCGACGCGCTCGGAGGCGGAGGCGCGCGAGGCGGCGCTCGCCTCCTTCCGCGAGGACAACGACCCCGCCCACGGGCTCAAGCGCGTCCACTTCCGCTGGCTGGCGACGGTGCGCGAGGCGCTCTCGGTCGTCTACTACCCGCTGTGGGTGGTGCGCTACCGCTTCCGCGGCCGCGCCTACCTCGCCCTGATCGACGGCGAGGACGGCCACCTCGCCTACGGCAAGGCGCCGGGAAACGACTTCTACCGCGCCGCGGTGCTGATCGGCACCGAGGCGACGGTGTGCTACGCCGGCACGACCGTCGTCCAGCACCTGGGCGACGGGCTCGAGGTGTTCGCCGGCGCCGCGGTCGCCGCCGCCTTCCTCCTCGCCTGGGCGTGGCGGCGCTTCCGCCACGGCGGGGTGGTCGAGGAGGGATCGGGGGTGGAGGGCCGGCCGCTCCTGCCGTCGCTGGGGGGTCTGATGCCGCTCCGGGGCCCGACGCGCCGGAGGCTCCCCGGGTGAGCGCCGGCTTCGCCCTCGTTCCGCTCGACTGCCCGGCCTGCGGCGCGCCGCTCGCCGCCGAGGCCGACGACGTCGTCTTCTACTGCACCGCCTGCCGCTCGGGCTTCCGCCACGACCCCGACGCGCCGCGGGCGCTGGCGCCGGTCGAGGTCGCCTTCGTCTCGGCGCCCACCGTGCCGGCCGCCGGCTGGCTGCCCTTCTGGGTGCTGCCGGCGCGGCTCGAGATCCTCCGCCGCGACGCCTCGGGCGCCTTCCTGGGCGCCCTGTGGAACCTGCTGACCGGCGAGGGCGGCGAGGTGGCGCCCGCCGATCCCGCCTTCGTCGTCCCGGCCGGGGCGCTGCCGATCGAGCACGTGGTGGCGCTGACCGTGCGCTACACCACCGAGCGGCTGGGTCTCGGCGAGCGCCTCGGCGAGCGGCTGACCGGCGGCGTCCTCGACGCCGCCGACGCCGCCCAGCTCGCCCGCTACGCGCTGATCACCGTCGAGGCGGAGAAGAGCGACACCCTGCGCGACCTCGACGTCCGCCTCGACTTCGGCCCGCCGCGCCTCCTCGGCGTGCCGTGGGTGACCGGGCGCGGCGGCGGGCGGGTCGACGCGCTGTTCGGATTGCCGATGTGAGAGCCTCGGGCCGATGGCTCAGCCAAGCAGCCCGTGCCGCCGGGGCACGCCTTTCGCAGCCGCCCGGGGCCGCGCCGTCCCACCAACCGGAGGAAGCCATGAGCCCGCGCCGCGTCCGTCCGTCCCGTCTCCTCGTCGTCCCGTTCCTCGCCGCCGGGGCCGCCGGCCTCGCCGGCTGCATGTCCCCGGTGGCGCCCCCCGAGCGCATCGAGGTGCGCCCGCTCGACGTCGGCGCGGAGCGCGACGTGGTGCCCGGCGACTCGGTGGCGCCGCACGGCTATGGCGACGACGGCGCCGCTCCGGCCGGGGAGGGCGAGGACGGCGAGGAGGCGGAGGCGGCGGAGGTGGCGCCCTGGGAGGAGGCGGCCGGCGCCGCGGCGGGCGCCGCGCCGCCGGCGCCGATCGACGCCGACCGCCTCGCCGTCGTCCCCGACGTCGAGGCGCGGCTGGCGCAGTACGCGCCGACCCCGATCGCCGCCGACCTCTCGGCGCTGTCGGAGGAGGACCGCCGCGTCCTCGACCTGGTGATCGAGGCGTCGCGCCACCTCGACCCGATCTTCCTCTCCCAGGTGTGGCAGGGCAACCCGGCGCTCGCCCGGGCGATCGACGGCTGGCGCGGCGGCGAGCGCGGCGCCGCCCGCGAGTACTTCGCGCTCAACTTCGGCCCCTGGGACCGCCTCGCCGAGATGGAGCCCTTCCTCGGCTCCTGGGAGCACCCCGAAGGCGCCGGCTACTACCCGGAGGACCTGACGCGCGAGGACTTCGAGGCCTGGCTCGAGGCGCACCCGGAGGACCGCGAGGCGTTCACCTCGCCGACCACCCTGATCCGCCGCGACGGCGACGGCGGCCTGGTCGCCGTGCCCTACTCGACCGCCTTCCGCGAGCACCTCGAGCCGGCGGCGGCGCTCCTGCGCGAGGCGGCGGAGACGACCTCGAACGCCTCGCTCGCCCGCTTCCTGTCGCTCCGCGCCGACGCCTTCCTCTCCGACGACTACTACGCGAGCGACCTCGCCTGGATGGACCTCGACGCCCCGGTGGAGGTGACGATCGGCCCCTACGAGACCTACGAGGACGGCCTCTTCGGTTACAAGGCGGCGTTCGAGAGCTTCGTCACCGTGGCGCTGCCGGCCGAGTCGGCGGCGCTGGCGCGCTACGAGGCCGAGCTGCCGTGGCTCGAGCGCAACCTGCCGATCCCCGACGAGCACAAGAACTTCGACCGCGGCGCCGAGAGCCCGATCCGCGTCGTCGACGAGGTGTTCACCGCCGGCGAGGCGCGCTCCGGCGTCGCCACGCTCGCCTTCAACCTGCCGAACGACGAGCGGGTGCGCGAGGCGAAGGGCTCGAAGAAGGTGCTGCTGCGCAACGTGATGCGCGCCAAGTACGACCGCATCCTGGAGCCGATCGCGCGCGAGGTGCTGCGCGCCGAGGAGCTCGGCCGGCTCGACTTCCAGGCCTACTTCGACTTCGTCCTCCACCACGAGCTGGCGCACGGCCTGGGGCCGGGGCGGATCACCGTCGACGGCCGCGAGACCGAGGTGCGCCTCGAGCTGCGCGACCTCTACGCCACCCTCGAGGAGGCGAAGGCGGACGTCCTCGGGGTCTACGACGTCCTGGCGCTGGTCGAGCGCGGAGTGATGGACGAGCGCCTCTCCGAGACGCTGCCGGCGACCTACCTCGCCGGGCTCTTCCGCTCGGCGCGCTTCGGCCTCCACGAGGCGCACGGGCGGGGGGTGGTGGCGCAGCTCAACTACCTCCTCGACCGCGGCGCGATCGCGGTCGGCGAGGACGGGCGCTTCCGGGTGGTCGAGGAGCGCTTCCCGCAAGCGATCCGGGAGCTGGCGGCGGAGATGCTGATGCTCCAGGCGCGGGGGGATTACGACGGGACGGAGGCGTTCCTGGACCGCTGGGGGGTGGCGTCGGCGGAGCTGGAGTCGGCGGTGGAGCGGCTGGAGGGGATCCCGGTGGACGTCCGGGCGGAGTTCGCGGTGGCGGGCGGCGAGTAGGGCGGAGGCGGCGGCCGGCGGGCGCGGCGGGCGGAGGATGGTGCCGCGGCTTCTCGGGCGACTTCGACGGTCGGCGGTTGACTTCCGTAGATGCTCGTATGCCATAATCCGTTTTCTTCCCGCCCACAACGTTTCGGAGTCCTGCCATGTCGTCTTCTCGCCTCGTTCGCTCCGCGGCCGCCGTGTGCGCCGCGCTCGCTCTCGTGCTCGCCCTCGCCGCGCCCGCTGCGGCGTCTTCCTTGGAGATGGTCGCCGCGGCGGCGGCGATCGATCGGCCGCAGGTGGGCGGGGTGGTGGAGGTGGAGGGGTCGATCGGCGTCGGGCGGGGGACGGTGACTCCGGCGGCCGGGACCGCGGTCAAGGTGTTGCTGGCCGGCGGCGAGCCGGTGGGGCTCCTGGTCGACGGGCCGGCGGCGTTCCGGTACGTGGTGGAGGACCGCTTCAGCGTGCCGGTGGCGCGGCGGAACGCGAAGCGGGTGGACGGCGTGTCGGCGAGCGAGGCCGGCGGCAAGCTGGTATTCGAGGAACGGCTGGCGTCGGCGGCGATCTGGAGCCGGCGGCTCGCCGCGGAGGCCGGCGCCGGCGCCGGCGGCGAGGGCGCCGCGGGCGGCCTGCCGCAGCGGACGGTCGAGGTGCTCGACAACCTCCTCGCCGTGCCGCCGTCGCACGTCCTCCTCGAAGAGAGCGGCCTCGGCGCCACCGGGCGGGCGTGGGCGCTCCTCCACGGCGAGCGCCGCGACCTCGTGCTGCGCGTCGATCCGCTGGTCGACCGCCGCGAGTCGCTCGCCGCGCTCGCCGAGCTCACCCGGCGCGCCACGCTCTTCGCCGGCAAGCGCATCCTCCACGACCTCGCCCATCAGCCGATCGGACGCGAGTGGTGGGAGCGCACGGCGGCGCCGCTCCAGGTGGTCCACGAGGCGATCGAGGTCGACAACCGGCAGGGCCGCGAGGTGACGGTGACCACCCGCGCGAGGGTGAAGGCGCAGCGCGCCGGCGCCTCGACCTGGCGGGTGTCGCTGGCCACCGACTTCTCGGACGGCGAGCGCATCCTGCCCACCCGGGTGCTCTCGGTCGAGGTGGACGGCGAGCCGGCGCGCTACCTCCACCACGTCGACGAGCTGCTCGTCGACCTCGGCCGGCCGCTCGCCGCCGGGCAGACGGCGGAGGTGGAGGTGGTCAACGCCGGTCCCTACGCGATCCGCCCGAACGAGGACAGCTACTGGTACCTGTCGACCTGGTCGTGGTACCCGCAGCCGGCGTGGAGCGGCGAGCTGGCGACGCTCGAGATGACGGTGCGCACGCCGGAGCCGTTCGTGCCCTTCGCCTCCGGCGAGACGATCGAGCGGACGAGCGAGGACGGCTTCAACGTGGTGCGCACGCGCCTCGACAAGCCGATGCAGTTCCCGGTGGTCGCCGCCGGCAAGTACCACCTCTACGAGGAGGAGCGCGACGGCCGCACGATCACGGTGGCGACCTACGCCTTCGGCAAGGAGAAGGCGGCCAAGGTGCTCGCCGAGCTCTTCTTCGCCTCCGCCGCCACCTACGAGCAGTTCTTCGGCGTCCGCTACCCGTTCGACGAGCTCGACGTGGTCGAGATCAACCAGTGGGGCTGGGGGCAGGCGCCGCCGGGGGTGATGTTCATCACCGCCGAGGCCTACAACCCGATCAACGACACCATCTCCCGCATCTACTCGCAGGGGATCAACGGGCGCTACGCGCACGAGGTGGCGCACGCCTTCTGGGGCCACGTGATCAAGATGGACAGCCCCGAGGAGCAGTGGCTCACCGAGAGCTTCGCCGACTACTCGGCGGCGCTGGCGATGAAGGCGATGATGCCCGGCAAGCGCGGCGAGCGCGAGTTCTCCGACACGCTGCGCGAGTGGAAGAGCCGCACCGAGCAGATCGGCGAGGGCGGCAGCATCTACCTCGCCAACTACCTCGCCGGCGAGGACGAGGCCGACTTCCGCGACCGCACCTGGCTGCTCTACAACAAGGGCCCGCTGGTGCTCCACGCGCTGCGCCAGGAGCTCGGCCGCCGCGCCGGCTCGGCCGAGCAGGGCGACCGCCAGTTCCAGGCGCTGCTCCGCGCCATGCAGACGAACTTCAGCTTCCAGTACGGCGAGACCCGCCACCTGGTCGGCATCCTCGAGCAGATGACCGGCAGCGACTGGCAGCCGTGGTTCGAGCGCTACGTCTACGGCACCGAGGTGCCGCCGGTCGACATGTGACCGGCGCCGCCGTCCGCCTCCGCGCGCTCGCCGAGCGCCGCGAGGAGGCGGTGGGGGACGCCCCCGAAGGCGCCCGAGGACATGGTGACGAAGACGTCGCCGGGGCGGGCGAGGTCGAGGGCGCGGGCGAGGAGGTCGTCGACGGTGGCGCAGGGATCGGCCGGCGTGCCGGCGGCGGTCAGCGCCCGGGCGAGGCCCTCGCGGTCGAGGAGGTCGCCGGCGGCGAAGCGGCCGGCGTAGTAGACCGGCGCGATCAGCACCCGGTCGGCGGCGCGGAAGGAGCGGGCGTAGGCGTCGGCGAAGAAGGCCCGCCCCGCCGTCAGGCTGCGCGGCTCGAAGAGCGCGATCAGCCGGCGGCCCGGGTAGCGGTGGCGGAGGCCGTGGAGGGTGGTCTCGACCGCCGTCGGGTGATGGGCGAAGTCGTCGACCACGGTGACGCCGCCGGCGGTGCCGAGCTCGTCCTGGCGCCGCGCCACCCCCGCGTAGCGTCCGAGCGCGCGGGCGACCGCGTCGGCCGGTACGCCGTCGGCGCGCGCCGCCGCCCACACCGACAGCGCGTTGGTCACGTTGTGGCGGCCGACCATCGGCAGCACCACGGGGACGACGCCGGCCTCCGGGTCGCGCACCCGGAAGCGGCTGCCGCTCCGGCCGGGGATCGCCGTCTCGGCGACCGGCTCGATCTCGCCCTCGATCGTCAGGTCGTTGTCCGCCGCGAGGCCGTAGAGGACGACCGGGCAGCGCGCCCGGCGCACCACCTCGCGCACCTCCGGCGAGTCGCCGAAGGCGACCAGCCGGCCGGACGGCGGCACGAGGTCGATCAGGCGCTCGTAGGCCGTGACGAGGGCGGCCGGGGATTCGTACAAGTCCGCGTGGTCGTACTCGACGCTGGTCAGGATCAGCGTCTCCGGCCGGTAGTGCAGGAACTTGGGGCCGCGGTCGAAGTAGGCGGCGTTGTACTCGTCGCCCTCGACGACGAAGCGGTCGCCGCCGCCGGCGCGGAAGCTGCGCCGGAAGTTGCGCGGCAGGCCGCCGATCAGGAAGCCGGGGTTGCGGCCGGCGTCGGAGAGCACCCAGGCGGCGATCGCCGAGGTCGTCGTCTTGCCGTGGGTGCCGGCGACGACCAGCGGCCGGCGGCCGGCGAGGAAGAAGCGGGCGAGCGTCTCGGGCATCGAGGCGACCGGCAGCCCGCGCCGCTCCGCCTCGAGCGCCTCGGGGTTGTCGCGGCGCACCGCGTTGCCGACCACCACGAGGTCCGGCGCCGGGTCGAGATGGGCGGCGTCGTAGCCGACCAGCGGCACGATGCCGCAGTCGGCCAGCAGCGTGCTCATCGGCGGGTAGAGCGGGCCGTCCGAGCCGCGCACGCGGTGGCCGGCCTCGGCGAGGAGACAGGCCAGCGGCGCCATGCCGGAGCCGCCGACGGCGATCAGGTGGATGCTCAGGGACTCGGGCGCGGCGCTCGCGGTCACGACGTTCTCTCGGTGGAGTTGCGGGTCGCGGGGCCTGGAATGAGGCTGCCGCCGGCTCGGTTCTTGGGCGCGAGCCCGTGCGAAGGATACAGGAGGAGATCGAAGCCATGACGCATTCCATGCCGCCAGCCGCGCGATTCCGCGCGCTGCTCGTCGCCGGGGCGCTCGCCGCCGGCCTGCCGTTCGTCGCCCCCGCCGCCCAGGAGGCGGCCCCCGCCGACGCCAAGCCGAAGGCGCACGTCGCCCAGCCGGTGCACGACGCCGGCACCGTCGCCCCCGGCAAAGAGGTGATCCACGACTTCGTGGTCGAGAACCAGGGCACGGCGCCGCTCGAGATCACCGACGTCCGCCCCGCCTGCGGCTGCACCGTCGCCCAGTTCGACCGCGTGATCGCCCCCGGCGCGAGCGGCAAGGTCCACGCGGTGCTCGACACCTCGACCTTCGCCGGCGCCATCTCGAAGGGCGTCACCGTGCTGACCAACGACCCGGTGCGCCCGTCGATCCAGCTCACGGTCAAGGCGAACGTCGAGCCGCACCTGATGGTCAACCCCGGCTACGCCCGCTTCCTCCAGCCGCAGCTCTCCGACCCGGGCGTCGTCGAGCAGCGCCTGTGGACGAAGAGCTTCGACGAGCTCGAGATCCTCGAGGTCACCTCGCCCTACCCCTTCCTCACCGTCACCCACGAGAGGATCGAGAGCGCCGAGGACCGTCACGAGGACGGCGCCGGCCCGCAGCACCAGCTCACCTTCGTGCTCGACTACACCGAGGCGCCGGTCGGCGCGCTCGGCGAGTACGTGACGGTGCGCACCAACCACCCGGTGCAGCCGGAGGTGAAGATCCCGGTGTCCGGCTTCGTGCGCCCGCTGGTGGTGGTCACCCCGAACGAGGCCAACTTCGGGGCCGTCGAGATGGGCGAGGACGGCGCCTTCGGCAGCCTGATCCTCAAGCACTACGGCTCGACGC
>DATABP010000282.1:0-3569 GCA_036259515.1 Thermoanaerobaculia bacterium
GCCGCGGGCGCCGGGGAGGGCGCCGCGCGGCGGCCGGGTGCGGCTTCCAGGTCCCGCCTACGGCGTGCGCACCGGCGGCGCCGGGCGCTCCGGCAGGCGGCGCGGATCGGCCTCGATCGCCCGCAGCACCTCGGCGACGGCGCGCTCGAGCTGCGGGTCGCGGCCCTCGAGGAGCGACTTGGGATCGTTCTCGACCACGATGTCGGGCTCGACGCCGCGGCCCTCGATGATCCACTCGCCCTCCGGCGAGGCGAAGCCGAACTCCGGCACGTTGACCGAGCCGCCGTCGACCAGCGGGCCGCGGTTGGTGATGCCGATGACGCCGCCCCACGAGCGCTTGCCGATCAGCGGCCCCAGCCCGGCCGCCTTGAACATCGCCGGGAAGATGTCGCCGTCCGAGGCGGAGGTCTCGTTGAGCAGCGCCGCCAGGTGGCCGTGGAACACCGTCGCCGGGTAGGTCGTCGCCTCCTCGCTGGTGCGCGCGAAGCCGGTGGCGAGGAGGTCGCGCTGGAGCCGCTCGATCAGCATCTGCGACACGTTGCCGCCGCCGTTCGAGCGCACGTCGACGATCAGCCCCTCCTTGCGGATCTGCGGGTAGAACCACTTGATCCACTCGTAGATGCCGTCGGCGCCCATGTCGGGGACGTGGAGGTAGCCGACGCGGCCGCCGGTCATCCGCTCGACCCGGGCGCGGTTGTCGAGCACGAAGTCGAGGTAGAGGAGGTCGTCCTCCGAGGTGACCGGCTCGAAGGTGATCTCGCGGGCCCCCTCCGTCGTCGGCCGCTCGTTGACGGTCAGCGCCACCGGGCGGTCGGCCTTGTGGAGGAGGAGCTGGTAGGGATTGTCGCCGGCCTCGAGCGGCTCGCCGTCGATCGCCAGCACGTAGTCGCCCTCGTCGACCTCGACGCCGATCGAGTCCAGCGGCGCGCGGTACTTCGGCTCCTCGTTGTGGCCGCGGTAGATCTCGGCGATGCGGTAGCGGCCGGCGCGACGGTCGAGCTCGAAGCGGGCGCCGGGCAGCGCCACCTCCGGCCGCGGCGGGATCTCGAAGTCGCCGCCGGCGATGTAGGCGTGCGACACGTTGAGCTCGGAGATCATCTCCGAGATCAGGTAGTTGAGGTCCGAGCGGTGGGCGACGTGCTCGAGCCACGGCCGGTAGCGGTCGCGCAGCCTCTCCCAGTCGTAGCCGTGCATGTTGGCGACGTAGAAGAAGTCGCGGAAGCGGCGCCACACCTCGTCGAAGATCTGCGCCCACTCCTGCCGCGGGTCGACGGTGGCGGCGAGGCCGGCGGTCGACACCGGCTTGCGCGAGTCCTTGCCGCCGGTGGTCGCGTCGTAGAGCGCGAAGCCGCCGCCCCCGCCGTGCCGCACCAGCACCTTCGAGCCGTCCGCCGACAGCGTGTAGCCCTGGATGTTCTCGGCCAGCACCTTCGCCTCGCGGTCCTCGAGAGAGAAGATGTGGAGCGACGGCTGCACGTCGCCCTGGCGGCCGTAGTAGAACGCGCCGGTGCGGGCGTAGAGGAGGTGACCCTTCTTCGCCGAGAGCCCGCCGTAGTTGTCGGCCTCGAGCGGCACCCGGGCGACGCGGCCGGAGAGGCCCTCCCAGTCGATCTCCACCTCGGGCAGCCCGTCGTCGCCGTCCTCGTCGTCCTCGTCCTCGTCCTCGTCGGCGTCCTCGTCGTCGGCGTCGGGGGTCTCGGCGGCGTCGCTGCCGCCCTCGGCGCCGGGCTCCTGCGGGGTCGGCGGCTCCTTGGGCGTCGGCTGCGTCGGGTCCGGCCCCTCCTGCTCGTCGTCCTCCCGCTCGTCGTCCTCGACGGTGACCTCGTCGCTCCGCGGCGGGAAGGGGTGGGGGGTGTCCTCGGTCAGCGCCATCGCCACCAGGTAGGTCTCGCGGTCGACGACGTAGTTCCACTCGAACGAGCCGATCTGCGGCGCGAAGCTGCGGTCGGCGAAGTAGTAGAGGTACTCGCCGTCGGCGTCCCACACCGGGTTGAACTCGTTCCACAGGTCGTCGGTCACCCGGCGCAGCTCGCCGTCCGCGGCGCTCCAGATCCAGATCGAGCCGAAGCCGCTGTCGTCGGTCAGGTTCATGGCGATGAAGCGGCCGTCCGGCGACCACGACCAGTCGTTGAGCTGACCCCACTGGTCGTCGGCGACCTGGCGGCTGGTCCGGCGGTCGACGTCGACCACCCACAGCCGGCCCTCCTTGTCGGAGAAGGCGATGCGCTCGCCGTCCGCCGACCACTCGGGGGCGTAGCGGAACATCGTGCCGTCGCCGGTGAGCTGCACCGGCTCGCCGCCGTCTTGGTCGACGACGTAGAGCTCGTCCTCGCCGTCGGCGTCCGACAGGTAGGCGATGCGCGAGCCGTCCGGCGACCAGCGCGCCCACTTGTCGTGGGCGTCCGAGGAGTGGGTGAGGTTGCGCGCCGCGCCGTGCTCGATCGGCACGGTGAAGACGTCGCCGCGGGCGACGATCACCGCCCGCTCGCCCTTCGGCGAGAGCGCGAAGTCCTCGATGAAGTCGGAGACCTCCATGCGGTGCGAGCGGGCGGCGAGGAGGTCGCTCGGCACGTCGATCCGGATCGGCCGCGAGCGGTCGTCCGCGGTGTCGAGCAGGTGGAGCTCGCCGTTCATCTCGTAGACGATGCGCGCCGCGGCGCCGGCCGGGCCGGGGCCGGCGGAGGGCCAGCGCAGGTCCCACACCGTCGAGTCGGTGACCTGGCGCGGCTCGCCGCCCGCGGCGTCGGTGGCGAAGAGGTTCAGCGTGCCGGTGCGGTCGGAGGCGAAGTAGATGGTGTCGCCGATCCACATCGGATCGCGGTCGGTGCGCGGATGGTTCGTGAGCTGCACCGTCTCGTAGCTGTCGAGGTCGAAGACGTAGAGGTCCTGCGCCCAGCCGCCGGCGTAGCGCTTCCAGCTCCGGAAGTCGCGGAAGAGCGGCGAGTAGGCGATCCGCTCGCCGTCCGGCGAGAGGTCGCCGGCGCCGGCGGTGGGCATCGGCAGCGGCTCGGGCAGCCCGCCGTCGGGCGAGACCACGAACAGCCGGCCCTCGCCGATGTCGTAGCCGTAGCGCAGCGAGCGGAAGACGATCCCCTCGCCGTCCGGCGTCCAGCCGTAGACCAGGTCGTCGTGGCCCCAGCGCGGCGGCAGCGGCCCGGCGGCGGGGTAGAAGGTGAGCTGCCGCGGCACGCCGCCCTCGGCCGGCATCACGTAGACCTGCTCGTCGCCGTCGTACTGGCCGGTGAAGGCGATCCACCGCCCGTCGGGCGAGAACTTGGCGAACAGCTCGAGCCCGGGGTGGGCGGTCAGCCGGCGCGCCATGCCGCCGTCGGCGGGCGCCAGCCACAGGTCGCCGGCGTAGGTGAACACCACGCGGTCCTGGTGGACGTCGGGGAAGCGCAGGAGCTTGGTCTGGCCGGCGGCGCCGGCCGCGGGGACGAGCAGCGCGGCGGCCAGCGCGAACGGGACGAGACGGGATTTCGGCATCGTGCCTCCGGAAGACGGTTGTTTCGACGGCGGATCGTCGGCGGGCGGCGCGGCGTCCGCCCCGGGCGGGCCGCGGCGGACGC
>DATABP010000283.1:0-5220 GCA_036259515.1 Thermoanaerobaculia bacterium
CTCGCGGACCACCCGGTCGACCGGACCCAGCGCCTCGACCCGCCCCTGGCGCAGCCACAGCGCGCGCTGGCAGAAGGCGGAGACGTAGTACATCGCGTGCGAGCAGAAGAGGAGCGTCCCCCCCGCCTCGACGTACGCCTGGAGGCGGTCCATGCACTTCTTCTGGAAGTAGCCGTCGCCCACCGACAGCGCCTCGTCGATGATCAGCACGTCGGGATCGACCTGGGTGGCGATGGCGAAGCCGAGCCGCATCGTCATCCCCGTCGAGTACGCCTTGACCGGCTCGTCGATGAACGGGCCGAGCTCGGCGAAGTCGAGGATGCGCGGCGTCGCCTCGCGCACCGCCTGCTCGGACAGCCCGAGGAGCGCCGCGTTGAGCTCGATGTTCTGCCGTCCGGTCATCTCGGGGTGGAAGCCGGAGCCGAGCTCGAGGATCGAGGCCACCTTGCCGGCGACGGCGACCTCGCCCTCGGTCGGGATCGTGATGCCGGCGAGGATCTTGAGCAGCGTGCTCTTGCCGGCGCCGTTCTCGCCGACCAGCGCCAGCCCCTCGCCGCGCCCCTGCTCGAAGCTCACGCCGGCGAGCGCGTGGAAGGCGCGGTGGCGGCGGCGGCCGGTCGCCGCCTCCGCCAGCCGGTCCCAGGGCGTGCGGTAGGCGCGGTAGGTCTTGCCGAGCTGGCGGGCGGTGACGATCGGATCGGGGGCGCGCACGGGCGGTGGGGTGTGGAAGGTGGTGGGGACGAGCGAAACGGCCGGCGGCGCGGCGGCGCCAAACGCGACGGCGGCCGGCTCGCGCCGGCCGCCGTCCGGTTCCACCGCGCCCTCCCCTTCCTCAGTCGCCGAGGATGGAGAACGCCGCGGTGTCGCTGCCGCCGCAGATCGAGCCCGGCGGATTGACCCGCTCCCAGGTGTCGCCGGTCACCGTGTCCTCGACCCGCAGCGTGTACTCGACGTCCGACAGGCCGCCGTAGAACACCCAGTAGTGACCGTCGAACGAGGTGGCGTCGATCATCTTGACCACCAGGTCGAGGCTCGACGGCTCGAAGAAGTAGAAGTACCCCGAGCCGTCGGTGCCGGCGATCGACTTGCCCACCCCGCGCGGCCGCGGCTGGCCCTCCGGCACGTGCTGGTTCTCCCACTCGACGGTGACCTTGAAGCGGCCGCCGAGGAGGGCCAGCTCCTCGCTGGCCGCCTCGCCGGCGACCGTCGCCGCGTCGGAGACGGCGGCCGCGGCCGGCAGCTCGAGGCCCGCCATCGAGAAGGCGGTGGTGTCGCCGCGGCCGCAGATCGAGTTCGCCAGGTTGCGGTAGGTCTTCGTCTGGTTGGTCAGCGTGTCGGTGACCTTGAGGTCGTAGATCACGTCGGTCAGCGCGCCATAGAACACCCACACGTGCTCGTTGACCACCGTGCCGTCGATGATCTTGACGATCAGGTCGATCGAGTCCGGGTTGAAGAACCAGAAGAAGCCGGTGCTCTCGCTTCCCTGGAGCCGGCGCACCCGACCGGCTTCGGCCGGGTGCGGCACCTGGTCGCCGACGTGGTGGTTCTCCCAGTCGACCTCGACGACGTAGCGGCCGTCGCCGAGGCAGAGCTTGTCGGGATCGTCCGACAGCGCTCCGGAGCAGCCGTTGGCGCCCACCGCGTCGCCGCGCACCTGGACCAGCTTCGAGGTCGAGCGCAGGCAGCCGGGCGAGGTGCAGCCGGCGCTGGCGACGGTGAGGGTGACGGTGTAGTCGCCCTCCGCCGCGAACGTGTGGCTGACCACCCTGCCGCTGGCCGTGCCGCCGTCGCCGAAGCTCCAGGTGAAGTCGACCGGCGAGCCGGTGGAGGGGCCGCCGTCGAAGCTCACCGGCTCGCCCGGGCGCGGCGCGGCCGGCGTGAGGGTGAAGTCGGCCGCCAGCCCGCCGCCCGGATCGGGATCCGGATCGGGGTCGCCGCCGCCGCCGTCGGGCACCACGACCACGCTCTTCGAGAGCGACTTGAAGCAGGTCGGCGAGATGCCGCAGCCGGCCACCCCCACCGACAGCTCGACCGTGTAGGTGCCGGCCGCCGTGTAGGTGTGGCTCACCTGCTGGCCGATCCCGGTGGTGCCGTCGCCGAAGCTCCAGGAGTACCCGTCGACGCTGCCCGAGGTGGCCGAGGCGTTGAAGGTGATGCTCTGCCCCACCCGCGGCGCCGTCGGCGCGACGCTGAACTGCGGCACGACCGTGCCGTCCCCAGGGCCCGCCGAGATGTTGATCGACCGCGAGCCGAGCGCCGAGCCGCACGCCGAGTTGCGCGCGGTGACCGACTTCGAGCCGGCGGTCGACCAGGAGACGCTGATCGAGGTGCCGTTGGACGCGCCGTCGATGGCGCCGCCGGTGGTCGTCCAGGTCCAGCCGTTCGCCGTCGGCGCGCAGTTGCTGGCCGAGGCGGTGAAGTTGTAGGCCGTGCCGGGCTGGCCGGAGACCGGGCCGGTGACGATGATCCGCGGCGAGGTGGGCGGAGGATCGCCGGGACCGTCGCCGCCCGGAGCGGTGACGCGGATGCCCGTGGCGTGGACGATCTCGTCGCTGGCCGTGCCGCGCTGCACCTTCAGGCAGGGGAAGAAGAACCCCGACGAGGTGTAGGTGTGCGAGGTCACCGGCGCGTCGTTCCCGGCGTCGTAGCCGGTGCAGGCGGTCGGCGAGGTGTTGTTCCAGGCGTAGAACCAGGTCTCCGGGTCGCCGGTGGAGGTGTCCCTGAAGCTGATCGCCTGGTTCGTGCTCGCACCGCACTCGCCGCCGTCGCAGAAGATCCCGGTCGCCGCGAAGCCGGCGACGAGCGGGTTGACGATGGTGATCTGGAGCGGCGCGCTCTCCACCCAGGCGCCCTGGCTCTGGCAGTTGCGCACCCGCGCGCGGACCGTGAAGGTGCCGCCGGGGAAGGTGCGCGTCTGCTTCGGACCGGTGGTCGGGTCCAGGATGCTGGCGCCCCACACCGCCGTGTTGGGGTTCTGGTCGGCGTCGAAGTCCCACTGCCACTCGGCGGCGCCGCCGTCGACCGCGTCGACGTCCAGGGTGACGCTGCCGGTGTCGAGCGGGCCGTGGCTGATCGCGAAGCCCTGCGCCGGCAACGCCTGCAGCTCGGCGAGCGTGAACTGGTGCTCCGCCGTCGCCGCAGGCGGGAAGCCGTTCGACGCCACCACCGTCGCGGTATAGGTGCCGGCCGGCAGAGTGGAGGTGTTCACCACCAGCGGATCGCCGGTTCCGGTGATCGTCTGCTGGTTGGGACCGACGATCGTCCAGGCGTAGGCCAGGTTGGGACCGGTCGCGTCGGCGTCGAGCGTCACCTGCTGGCAGACCTGCGGCTGCGCCGGGCGGTGATCGATCCCGCCGACGCTCGGCGTCGGATCGAGGACGGTCACCGTCTCGATCTCGGTGTCCGAGCCGGCGCCGTTGCCCACCTGGAGGCTGACCGACTTCGCGCCGACCGTGCCGAAGGTCACCGCCACCACCGGCAGCGACGAGCTCGCCGGCGAGGCGCCGTCGAAGCTCCACTGCCGCGTCTCGACCAGCCCGGTCGAGGTGTCGGTGAAGGTCGCCGGGATGCCGGCGTAAACCTCGGACGGGAACGCCATCGCCGCGTTCGGCGGCGCGCCGCCGGCGAGGCGGTGGGTGTCGAAGACGGAGTTCGCGGCGCGGTAGAAGACGTCGCCGTCGAACTTGCCGCGGCCGGACCAGGTGCGGTTCAGGTGGCTGATCGACTCCCAGTACCCCTGCGGGCTGACGTCGACCATGTTCGCCGGATTGCTGACGTCGACCAGCGTCTCGCGCTTGCCGCCGATGCAGCGGTTGTCGTTGCCGAAGTAGACGAACGGCCGGGCGCCGGCGCGCGAGAAGGTGGCGAAGCTGCGGGTGCTCGGCTGGCCGACCGCGATGGTGTCGAGCGGGCCGCCGATCGAGCCGCAGGTGCCGGAGATGCAGCTCACGTCGTAGGTGTGGCCCTCGTAGGTCTGGCCGACGCCGGGGACGAAGGCGCCGGTGGTGACCAGCGCGAGGTAGTGCTTGGCGCCGTCGGCCCACAGCGCGACGCCGAAGACCGAGCGGTCGGTCAGCGCGTTGAGCTCGAGCTGCGGCGCCGCCGGGTTGGCGACGTTCCAGATCTGGAGACCGCGGCCGCTGCCGTAGGAGGCGACGACGTAGTTGCCGGTGCCGTCGACGTACTGGGCGCCGCTGCGCCCGAAGAGCCCCTCGTAGACGCCGCCGGAGCACTGCGTGCCGCCGAGGCGCGTCTCGTCCTCGCAGGAGGAGGTGTACCCCAGGACGGCGGTCAGGTCGTAGGCCTTGATCCCCTGGTTGGTGGCGAGGAAGGCGTAGTGGCGGCCGCCGATCGAGGTGGCGTAGACCTCGTACCCCTCCTGCCCCTTGTCCTGGTAGAGGACGCGCATCTGCTCCAGGTTGCGGCTGTCGACCACCGCCAGGCCGAAGGCGCCGAAGCCGGAGAGCGCGACGACGTCGTCGCTGCCGGTCGGCGCGTCGACGTCCTGGATCGGCAGCGACAGCTCGCCGCCGGCGCGCTGCGGGAACTCGTTCATCCCCACCTCGTCCCGGTCGACGAGGTCGCCGTTCGCCTGGGGCGTCCAGGCGATGACGCCGTAGCCGGTCGCGGTGAAGACGGTGCCGCCCTCGATGTCGATCGAGCTGAACCAGTCGAAGGAGTTCTCGGTGTGGCCGGCGCCGAACTCCTGGAACTCGGTCGAGTCGCGGTTGCCGGGGATGCGGTCCTGCGGCTCGGCGGACTCGAGGTCGCCCCACAGGTTGATCGGGACGGCGACCGCGGGCGTGCCGCAGGACTGGTAGACGCAGCTCTTCGGGCAGGTCTGAGCGGCGGCGGGAGACGCCACGGCCGCCGCGAGGATCGCCCCCACCACCCCCCACATGGACCGACGGAAGGACGAAGGCGAAGAGAACGGATACGTCATCGAGCAGTGCTCCTCATGGCTTGCGGCCGGCGGCCGGACGGCAGATGCGGTGACGGACGAGCCGTCTCCCGGCGGACGGGCGGGCGGGGGATCGCTCCCGGGCTGGGTAGATGCATTGACATTCATCTATTCGACCGAGCCGCAGCTAGGCTTGCGGATTCCCTCGTTTGTTTCGGGCCACCCAGGATGCCGGCCAGGAGCGACCTCGTCGGCATTCTGCGTCCCCGAAGCGGGAGCGGGAGAAAAACGCGGGAGGGCGGGCCGAAGCCCGCCCACCC
>DATABP010000284.1:0-2416 GCA_036259515.1 Thermoanaerobaculia bacterium
ACCGCCACCTCCGGCCGCAGCCGGTGGGGGTGCCCGGCGAGCTGCTGCTCGGCGGCGTCGGGCTCGCCCGCGGCTATCTCGGCCGGGCGGGGCTGACCGCCGAGCGCTTCGTGCCCGATCCGTTCGCCGCCGAGGTGGGCGTCGCCGAGGGAGCGCGCCTCTACCGCACCGGCGACCTCGCCCGCTGGCTGCCGGACGGCGAGGTGGAGTTCCTCGGACGGTTGGACCACCAGGTGAAGGTGCGCGGCTTCCGCATCGAGCTGGGGGAGATCGAGGCCGCCCTCGAGCGCCACCCCGGCGTGCGCCAGGCGGTGGTGCTGGCGCGGCAGGACGTCCCCGGCGATCCGCGCCTCGCGGCCTACGTGGTGCCGCGCGGGCCGGGGCAGGAGCTCGACCCGGCGGCGCTGCGCGACCACCTGGCGGCCTCGCTGCCCGAGTACATGGTGCCCTCGGCCTTCCTCCGGCTCGACGAGCTGCCGCTGACCCCCAACGGCAAGCTGGACCGCCGCGCGCTGCCGGCGCCGGACCGCGAGGCCGGCGCCGGGGCCGTCGAGTACGAGGATCCCCAGGGCGAGATGGAGGCCCATGTCGCGGCGCTGTGGCAGCGGGTGCTCGGCGTCGAGCGGGTCGGCGGGCGCGACGACTTCTTCGACCTCGGCGGCCACTCGCTGCTGCTGACCCAGGTCCACCGCGAGCTGGTGGCCACGGTGGCCCCGGGCCTGGCGCTGGTCGACCTCTTCCAGCACCGCACCGTGCGCGGCCTGGCCCGCTTCCTCGCCGGCGGCGCCAGCGGCCCCGGCCTCGCCGAGGAGGGCGAGCGGCGGGCGGCGGCGCGGCGCTCCGCCGGCACCGGGGAGGGGCACGAGCTGGCGGTGGTCGGGATGGCGCTGCGCGTGCCGGGCGCCAACGACGCGGCGGAGTTCTGGCGCAACCTGCGCGCCGGCGTGGAGTCGATCTCCTTCTTCACCGAGGAGGAGGTGCTGGCGGCGGGCGTGCCGCCGGAGCGCGTCGCCCACCCGGACTACGTGCGGGCCGAGGGCGAGGTGGACGACGTCGACGGCTTCGACGCCGCCTTCTTCGGCTTCAGCCCCCGCGAGGCCGAGATGATGGACCCGCAGCACCGGTTCTTCCTCGAGTGCGCCTGGGAGGCGCTGGAGGACGCCGGGTACGACCCGCGCCGCACGCCGGGCTCGGTGGGGGTGTTCGGCGGCGTCAACATCTCGAGCTACCTGTTCAACAACCTGTCGGATTTCGACGCCCTCGGCGCGATGGGCGACTTCCACACCCGGGCCGACCTCCTGATCGGCAACACGCCGGACTTCCTGACCCAGCGGGTGAGCCACCAGCTCGGCCTCGGCGGCCCCAGCGTGGCGATCCAGAGCTCGTGCTCGAGCGCGCTGGTGGCGGTCCACGTCGCCTGCCAGCACCTGCTGCGCCACGAGTGCGACGTGGCGCTGGCCGGCGGCGTCCAGATGCGCGTGCCGCAGAAGCTCGGCTACCTCTACCGCGAGGGCGGCCTGCCGTCGCCGGACGGCCACTGCCGCTCCTTCGACCACCGCGCCAAGGGCACGGTGCACGGCAACGGCGTCGGGCTGGTGGTGATCAAGCGCCTCGCCGACGCGCTGGCCGCCGGCGACCACGTCTACGGCGTCATCAAGGGCTCGTCGGTCAACAACGACGCCGGCACCGGCGTCGGGTTCACGGCGCCGAGCCTGGAGGGGCAGGCCCGGGTCGCCTCGGAGGCGCTGGCGATGGCGGGCGTCGACCCCGCCACCCTCGGCCTGCTCGAGGCCAACGGCGCCGGCACGGAGATGGGCGATCCCATCGAGTTCGCGGCCATGGCGCGGGCGCTCGGGGCCGGCACGGCGGAGCGCAACTACTGCGCCCTGGGGTCGGTGAAGACGAACATCGGCCACCTCGACACCGCCTCCGGCGTTGCGGGGCTGATCAAGGCGCTGCTCGCGGTGCATCACGGCGAGATCCCGCCGACGCTCCACTTCGAGAAGCCGAACCCCAACATCGACCTCGACGCGAGCCCCTTCTACGTCAACACCGAGACGGTGCCGTGGCCCCCGATCCCGGGGCCGCGGCGGGCGGCGGTCAACAACTTCGGCGTCGGCGGCACCAATGCCCACGTGGTGGTGGAGCAGGCGCCGGCGGTGGCGAGCGAGCCGAGCCGCCGGCCGCTCCACCTGCTGCCCCTGTCGGTGCGCGGCGCCTCGGGGCTGCACCGCGCCACCGAGCGGCTGCGCGCGAGGCTGGCGGCGGCGCCGGACCTCGAGCTGGCGGACGTCGCCTTCACCCTGCAGATCGGTCGCCGCCCCTTCCCGGCCCGGCGCCTGGTGGCGGCGCGCACGCTGGACGAGGCGGTGGCGGCCCTCGCCAGCCTCGACCCGGAGCGGGTCGCCACCGGCTT
>DATABP010000285.1:0-2236 GCA_036259515.1 Thermoanaerobaculia bacterium
CCGACGAGGAGCGGCCCGCCGCCCTTCGCGCCGGCCTTCACGCCGCCCGCCCCTGCCGCCGCCGGGCGGCCGCCAGCGTGTTGGCGAGGAGCATCGCCACGGTCAGCGGGCCGACGCCGCCGGGCACCGGGGTGATGCGAGCCGCGCGCGGAGCGACGGCGTGGAAGTCGACGTCGCCGACCACCGCCGAGCCGCGCTCGTCGAAGCGGGCGAGGCGGCCGGGATCGCCGGGGAAGAGCCGCGCGACGAGCTCGCGGTCGGTCACCCGGTTGGTGCCCACGTCGACCACCACCGCGCCCTCGCGGACGTGCTCGGGCCCGATCAGCGCCGCCCGCCCCACCGCCGCCACCAGCACGTCCGCCTCGCGGCAGACGGCGGCGAGGTCGCGGGTGCGCGAGTGGCAGATCGTCACCGTCGCGTTCTCGCGCAGCAGCAGCGCCGCCATCGGCTTGCCGACGATCGTGCTCCGCCCGACGACCACCGCGCGGGCGCCGGCGAGCGGCACCTGGTAGCGACGCAGGAGGCGCACGATGCCCGCCGGGGTGGCCGGCGCGAACCCCGGCTGGTCGCTCCACAGCCGGCCGACGCTGACCGGGTGGAAGCCGTCGACGTCCTTGTCGGGGTCGACGCGGGAGAGGAGCTCGGCCTCCGGCAGGTGTCCCGGGAGCGGGAGCTGGACGAGGATGCCGTCGACGGCGTCGTCCGCGTCGAGGGCGTCGAGGCGGCGCGCCAGCTCGGCGGCCGAGGTGCCGGCGGGGAGCGCGACGGTCGAGCCGGCGATCCCCACCTCCTCGCAGGCCCGGGTCTTCATCCCCACGTAGAGCCGCGAGGCGGGATCGTCGCCGACCAGCACCGCGGCGAGCCCGGGCCGCCGGCCGCCGGCGGCGAGGAGCGCCTCGACCCCGGCGGCGACCTCGGCCTGGATCTCGGCGGCGACGGCGCGCCCGTCGAGGAGCTTGTCGGCGCCCACCGCGGCCGCGGCCGTCACGCCGTTCCCTTGCGGCCGGTGTAGAGGCAGACGGCGCCCAGCGCCAGGTCGCGCCACGCGCAGTCGGCGAAGCCGGCGCCGCGCATCGCGGCCACGAAGCCGGCGCGCTGCGGGAACTCGATCACCGACGCCGGCAGGTAGACGTAGGCCGAGGCGCGCGGCGACAGCAGCCGACAGATCGCCGGCAGCACGCGGCGGAAGTAGAAGAGGTACGGCGCCCGCACCCAGCCCGCCTCGGGCAGCGCGAACTCGAGCACCGCCAGCCGGCCGCCGGGGACGAGCGCGGCGTGGAGCTGCCGGAGCGCGGCGTCGAGGTCGGCGACGTTGCGGAGGCCGAAGGCGACGGTGGCGCCGTCGAAGCGGGCGGCGGCGAACGGCAGGGCCAGCGCGTCGGTGACCAGCGGCGCCGCGCCGCCGGCCCCTCGCCGCCGTCCGAGCCGGCGGAGCTTCCCGCGCCCGAGCGCCAGCATCGGCAGGCAGAAGTCGGCCGCCGCCACCCACGGCCCGCGCTTCCCCACCGCCACCGCCTGGTCGCCGGTGCCGGCGCAGAGGTCGAGGACGCGGGCGCCGGGGCCCAGCCCGAGGGCCCGCGCCGCGGCGCGACGCCACAGGTGGTCGAGCGCGCCGGAGAGCAGGTGGTTGAGGAAGTCGTAGCGCGGCGCGACGCCGGCGAACATGTCGCGGATCGTCTCGCCGCGCTTGTCGAGCGACGGCGTGGGGGCGAGCGGGCGGGCGGCGGCGGGCGGCGGCGTCACCCCCCGAGTCTATGGGTTCGCGCGCCCGAGCATCCCCGGCCGCTCAGCCGGCGGCGGCGGCGCCCGGCTCGGCGTCGGTCTCGGCGTCGGCCTCGGCGGCGTCGGCGGGCAGCAGGATGCGGAAGGTCGAGCCCTGCCCCGGCCGGCTGGCCACCGCCACGCGGCCGCCGTGCGCCTCGGCGATCCCCTTGACGATCGCCAGCCCGAGGCCGGTGCCGCGGGTGGCGCGGCCGCCCTGCCAGAAGCGGTCGAAGAGGTGCGGCAGGTCCTCCTCGCGGATCCCCGGCCCCTCGTCGACGACCGCCAGCTCGACCTCGGCGCCGCCGGCGACCTGCGCCGCGCGCACCGTCACCCGCGCCCCCTCGGGGCTGTGCTCGAGCGCGTTGTCGAGCAGGTTGCCGAGCGCCTGCACCACGCGGGCGCGGTCGGCGGCGAGCGGCGGGCAGCCGGGCGTCACCGCCGACTCGACGCGCAGCCCCTTCTCCGCCGAGCG
>DATABP010000286.1:0-5535 GCA_036259515.1 Thermoanaerobaculia bacterium
ACGAGCACGACCGCTCGCCGCTCCAGCCGCGGCAGCGCCTGCTCGAGGCTGGTGAGCTCCGCCCGCCGCAAAGACCACGCCCCCGCCTCCGCCGGCCCGGAGATCTCGGCCAGGACCGGGAGCCCGGCGCGGCTCCGCAGCATCACATCCGCTCGGGGGCCGAGATCCCCAGCAGCCCCAGCGCGGCGGCGATCGTCCGTTTCGTCGCCAGGCAGAGCGCCAGCCGCGAGCTCTCCACTCCCTCGCCCTCGGCGCCGACCACCTGGCAGTCGCGGTAGAAGGCGTGGAAGTCGGCGGCCACCGCGGTCGAGTAGGCGCAGATCCGGTGCGGCGCCCGGCGGGCCGCCGCCGCCCGCACCTCCTCCGGAAACTCGAGCAGGCGCTTGATCAGCACCCTCTCGCTCTCCTCCAGCGGCGGGCGCCCGCTCGCGTCGACGGCAACCGCCGGCTCCGCCCCCTCCCCCGCCTTGCGGAGGATGCTGGCGATCCGGGCGTGCGCGTACTGGACGTAGTAGACCGGGTTCTCGCTCGACTGGCTGCGGGCGACCTGGAGGTCGAGGTCGACCGTCGTCTCGTGGCTGCGCCAGAGCATGAACCAGCGGGTCGCGTCGACGCCGATGTCGTCGAGCAGCTCGTCGAGGGAGACGAAGTCGCCGCTGCGCTTCGACATCTGCGCCCGCTCGCCGCCTTCGACGATGTGGACGAGCCGCATCATCACCGCCTCGAGCGCCTCGGGATCCTGCCCCAGGGCGGCGATCGCCGCCCGCACCCGCGGGGCGTAGCCGTGGTGGTCGGCGCCGAGCACGTCGATCAGCCGTTCGAACCCGCGCTGCAGCTTGTCGCGGTGGTAGGCGACGTCGGCCGCGAGGTACGTGGGCTCGCCGTCGGCGCGGATCAGCACCCGGTCCTTGTCGTCGCCGAAGTCGCTGCTGCGCAGCCACAGCGCGCCCTCGCTGCGGTAGGTGTGGCCACGCTCCTCGAGCAGCGCCAGCGCCTCCTCGACCGCGCCGCGCTCGTAGAGCCCCCGCTCCGAGAACCAGGTGTCGAACTCGACGCCGAAGCGGTGCAGGCTCGCCCGCACTTCGTCGAGCACGAGCTCGATGCCGCGCCTACCGACCGCGTCGACGTCGCCAGGCTCGATCCCCTCGGCCGCGATTCGCTCCGCCAGGTCGTCGACGTAGGCGCCTTCGTAACCGTCGGCGGGCGGCTCGCCCCCGGTCATCTTGGCGGCAACGGACGAAGCGAAGCGCTGGATCTGCCCACCGCCGTCGTTGACGTAGTACTCGCGCGCCACGTCGTGCCCGACCGCGGCGAGCAGTCGCGCCAGGGCGTCGCCGTAGGCGGCGTGGCGGCCGCCACCGACGTGCAACGGGCCCGTCGGGTTGGCGGAGACGAACTCGACCAGGATGCGCTCGGGCGACTCGGTCGGTGTGGGCCCCAGACCCGCAGTCCCGGCCAGGGCGGCCATCGCACGGCGAAACCACTCGTCTGAGAGGTAGAGGTTGACGAAGCCGGGACCCGCCACCTCTATCCGCTCGAGGCTTCCCTGTGCGCCCAGCTCGTCCTCCAGCTCGACCCGCAGGCGCGTGGCCACGTCGCGCGGGCTTTCGCCGAGTGGTCCCGCCAACAGCATCGCAGCGTTCGAGCTGTAGTCCCCGAGCTCCGCCTGCGGCGGACGCTCCAAGGTCGGCTCGGGCCCGCTCGGCTCGCCGTCGCGCAGGACGCGTGCGGCGCTGCGCATGGCGGAGCGCAGCTCGGCTATCGGCTCGGCGGCGGTCATCGCTGGGCCCCCTGCTTCATCGAGGCCCATCGTATGGACCCCACCGCGGCGGGGGTACGCTGCCGGCCCGATGCGCGTCGCCGCGATCACCGACATCCACTCCAACCTCCCCGCCCTCGAGGCGACGCTTGCCGACGTCGACGCCGCCGGGGTTGAGGAGATCTGGTGCCTGGGCGACGTCGTCGGCTACGGAGCGCACCCCGACGAGTGCGCCGCCGTCGTGGGCGAGCGCTGCGCCGTCTGCCTGGTCGGCAACCACGACCTCGCGGTTCTCGGGGCGCTCGACGTCGCCGCATTCTCGGAGGCTGCCGCCGCCGCGGTCTGGTGGACCCGCGACAACGTCTCGGCCTCGACGCTCGAGCTGCTGCGGGACCTCGGGCCACGCGAGAGCCGCCAGGAGGTTGCCCTCTCGCACGCCTCGCCCCGCGACCCCGTTTGGGAGTACGTGCTCTCCACCGAGCAGGCGGATGCCTGCCTGGACGTCCAACCCGAGCGGATCGGCCTGATCGGCCACTCGCACGTCGCCCTCTTCTTCGCTCGCCCGGCCGAACCGCAGCCGGGAGAGATCCGCGGCGCGCAGGCCGGCGAGGGAACCATGCTGCGGCTCGACGCCGGCGGCTGGCTCATCAACCCCGGAAGCGTCGGCCAACCGCGCGACGGCGATCCGCGTGCGGCCTGGCTCGAGCTCGACACCGAGGAGCTGACCGCTCGCTTCCGCCGCGTCGAGTACGACGTCGAAGCGGCGGCCGCCGCGATCGTCGCCGCCGGGCTGCCGAGGCGCCTCGCCGACCGGCTGGAGGTTGGCCAGTGAGCGTCAGATGCAGGCAAAATCCGCGCCGGGGGTCGTTCTCTAGACTCGCCCGGATGCCTCGCCCGACCGCATCGATCCTCGTCCTGGCGCTGACCGCGGCGCTCCTCGCGGCTGCCGGCTGCGGTGAGGAGGACGCCGAGCTCCTGCCGGGCTCGACCGCGCGCGAGATCAACTCGAACCTCGACACCGTCCAGCAGCTCGCCGACGAAGGAGATTGCGCCGGCGCCGAAGGCGCCGCGCTCCAGGTTGGCGAACAGGTGGAAGCGCTGGAGGGGGTCGATCCGCGCCTGCAGCGGGCGCTCGCACAGGGGACCGCGCGACTGGAGGAAGTCGTGAGGCGCTGCGACGAAGAGGTGGAAGCGACGGAGCTGCCGCCCGCCGAAGTCGAAACCGAAGAAGAACCGGACTTCGAGCAGCTCGAGAAGGAAGAGGAGCGCGAAGAGAAGGAACAGGAGAAGCGCGAAAAGGAAGAAGAAAAGGACGAAGAGACCGGCGAAGGCAACGAGGACGAGGGCGGCGGTCCGCCGCGCTCCGTCCCGCCGGAGGAAGGCGAAGGCGCGGGCAACGAGGGCGAAGGCGGCGGACCGCCCCCCGCGGCCGAAGGCGGACCATCGTCGGGCGGGGTCGGCCCGGCCAATCCGGCAGGTGAAGGGTGATGGCGCCGGAGACGCTCTCCGGGCGGTACGAGATCGGCGAGCGCCTCGGCTCGGGCGGGATGTCGAACGTCTACTCGGCCACCGACCGCATCCTCGAGCGAACCGTCGCGGTCAAGGTCCTCGCCGAGCACCTCTCCGACGACGAGCGCTTCGTCGCCCGCTTCCGGCGCGAGGCGCTGGCGGTCGCCAAGCTCATCCATCCCAACATCGTGCAGGTCTACGACACCGGCGTCGACGACGGCCGCCACTTCATCGTCATGGAGTACGTCCATGGCCGCTCGGGGGCGCAGGTGCTCAAGGGCCAGGGGCCACTCGAGGCCGAGACCGCCGCCGAGGTCGGCATCCAGGCCTGCAGCGGACTCGACTACGCGCACCGGCGGGGCATCATCCACCGCGACGTCAAGCCCGGCAACCTGATGATCGACGGCGGCCCGGTTCGAGGCGGCCCGATGACGGTCAAACTGACCGACTTCGGGATCGCCCGAGCGATCGAACAGACCCGGATCACCCAGGTGGGCTCTGTCGTCGGCACTGCCGCCTACCTGGCCCCCGAGCAGATTCGCGGCGAGGAGGCGACGCCCGTCACCGACGTCTACGCGCTCGGCGTGGTCCTCTACCAGTTCCTGACCGGCCGTCTTCCCTATGAGGGCTCGACCCTGGCGGAGCTGGCCGTGCGTCAGCAGAACGAGCGGCCGCTGCCGCCCAGCACCTACAACGACGAGGTGCCCGAGAGCATCGGCGCAGCGGTGCTGCGAGCGCTGGAGGGCGACGTCTCCCGCCGCTATGCCAGCGCCGACGAGCTGGCCGGTGGGTTGCGCCTTGGACTGCAGGGCGAGGACGTGACGCTGCCGCTGGAAGAGGGCGCCGGCCCGACCCGCGTGCTCGGCGGCGAGACCGCGACGCGGCCCCTCGATCGAACCGAGCGCACCGAGCTGCGCCCCGCCTCGCCAACCCGCCGCCCAGCCCCGCGACCGGCCCCAGCGCCCGCCGCCCCACCTCCGGTCTCCGCGCCGACCGGGCCGGCGCGCCGCGGCGCCTTCTCCCGCTTCGTCCGCTTCGCGCTTGCAACCGTCGCCCTGGTGCTGATCGCCGCCGCCGTCGCCACCGCGGTGATCATGGCCACCGACCAGGCGAGCGGCGTCCATGCCACGGAAGTCGCCGGCGACTCGGTCGACCGAGTGGTCGAAGAGCTGAAGGAACTGGTCCGCAAAAACACCGAATAGATCGGAGTCGACCTAGGCGCGGCGGTAAGGGCTGGCCCCGGCCAGGATTCGGGCGACGTAGTCGTCGAAGCTCGCCGCGACGATCGCCTCGCGGGCACCCGCGACGAGGTGCCGCATGAAGGTCAGGTTGTGGAGGCAGATGAGCCGCACGGCGGTCAGCTCCTCGGCGCGCGAGAGGTAGCTGAGGTAGTCGCGGTCGTGGTGGCGACAGGCGGGACAGGGACAGTCCGCGGCGATCGGCTCGCTGTCGCCCTCCCAGCCGGCCTTGCGCAGGTCGAGGCGAAAGCGACTGTCCGGGTCGGGGACGAGCGCGGTGCCGTGGCGGGCGAGGCGGGTCGGGATCGCGCAGTCGAAGACGTCCAGGCCGAGCCCGATACCGGTCAGGAGGTCGTCGACGTCGCCGATTCCGAGCAGGTGCTTGGGCGCCTCCTCGGGCAGCAGAGGTGCGGTCAGCTCCAGCACCCCGCGCATCTCCTCCTTGTCGCGACCCAGCGTGCCGCCGATCGCGAGGCCGTCCACCCCGGCCTCGGAGACCGCCTGGGCCGACTCGCGGCGCAAATCCTCGTGGACGCCGCCCTGGACGATTCCGAAGACCGCCTGCCGCGGCGGCCCGTGGCCGCCGTGCCAAGCGAGGCAGCGAGCTAGCCACCGGTGAGTGCGCTCCATCGAGCGGGCGGTGTAGTCGCGGTCGGCGTGGTAGGGCGTGCACTCGTCGAAGACGAGCGCGATGTCGGAGCCGAGCTTCGCCTGCACCTCCATCGAGGTCTCCGGCGAGAGGAAGAGCGCGCGGCCGTCACGATAGGAGCGGAAGCGCACACCCTCCTCGCCGATCGAGACGACCGAGCCCTGACCGCCTCCGGGCCGCCCGCTCCCCTTCACCTCGTCGGCGACGCCGCCATGGGCGAGGGAGAAGACCTGGAAGCCGCCCGAGTCGGTGATCAGCGCGCGGTCCCAGCCCATGAAGCCGTGCAGGCCGCCGGCCCTCTCGATCCGGTCGGGACCGGGCGAGACGAGCAGGTGGTAGGTGTTGCCGAGGATCAGCTCGTAGCCGAGCTCCGCGACCTC
>DATABP010000287.1:0-1827 GCA_036259515.1 Thermoanaerobaculia bacterium
GGCGCCCGCCGGGCAGCCGCCCACCGGCAGGAGCTCCTTCGAGAAGGCGAGCGGCGGGGGCCGGCAGCCGCATCCAGCCGCTCGCCTTCTCGAAGGAGCTCCTGCCGGTGGGCGGCTGCCCGGCGGGCGCCGCCGAGCGCCCGCGCGCCGTCTCCGAGTACCTGATCGAGCGGATGGTCGCCGGCGGCGCCACCCGGCTGTGCTTCGTCATCGGGCCGGGCAAGAGCGACATCGTCGAGTACTACGGCGCCGCGGTCGACGGCGTGCCGGCGGTGTACGTGGTCCAGCCGGCTCCCTCCGGGCTGTGCGACGCGCTCTTCCGCGCCCTGCCGCTGGTCGGCGCCGACGACGCGGCGCTGGTCGGGCTGCCGGACACCGTGTGGTTCCCCGCCGACGGCTTCCGCCGCCTGCCCGCCGAGGGGCTCTCGTTCCTCCTCTTCCCGGTCGAGCGGCCGGAGCTGTTCGACGCCGTGCTCACCGCGCCGGACGGCACGGTGCGCGAGATCCGGGTCAAGCAGGCGGAGCGGGCGACGGAGTGGATCTGGGGCGCCTTCCGGCTCGACGGGCGGACGTTCGCCGCGCTCCACGCCCTGTGGCTCGGGCGCGAGCGGCGCGACGAGTACCTCGGCACACTGGTCAACGCCTGGCTCGCCGCCGGCGGCCGGGCGCACGGCGTGCGCGCCGGGGAGACCTACGTCGACGTCGGCACCCTCCACGGGTACCGGCACGCGATGCAACTGCTCGCCGAGCGCGCGGCGGCGGAGGCGGCCGAGGAGGCCGCCGAGGCCGAGGCCGAGCCCGCGCCGGCGCTCCGGCTGGCCTGAGATCCATCGAGAGGGGAAGCGGATGATCGAAGCGGTGATGCTGTGGAACGAGCCCAACAACAAGAGCCACTGGGACTTCGAGATCGATCCCGAGTGGCGGGCCTTCGCCGAGATGACCAGGCTCGCCTCGGCGGCGGTGCGGGCCGAGAACCCGTCGCTCCCCCGCGTGCTCGGCGGCATCTCCCCGATCGATCCCAGCTTCATCCGCAACATGGAGAGTCAGGGGGTGCTCGCCGGCGTCGAGGCGGTGGCGGTGCACGGCTTCCCGCTCGACTGGAACCACTGGCCGCTCGACTCCTGGCCCGAGCGGCTGGCCGAGATCCGCGCGGCGACCGACCTGCCGGTGTGGGTCAGCGAGGTGGGGGTGTCGAGCTTCGGCGCCGAGGAGGTCCAGGAGTTCGGGCTCCAGCGCACCGTCGAGCTCCTCCGCGGGCGGTCGCCGCGCGTCCACTGGTACAGCCTCCTCGACCTGCCGAAGGCGTGGCCGGCGACCACCCGCCACCGCGAGGCGGAGGGCTCGGCCTACTACCGGCACTTCTACATGGGCCTGGTGCGCGAGGACGGCGTCCCCAAGCGCGCCGCCCGCGACTTCGGCCGCCACACGCCGGAGATCGGCATCTGCCAGTGGTTCCACTTCGAGGACCACCGGCTCGACGACGCGGTCGACTGGCTGCGGCGGCTCGGCGTCCGCCATCTGCGCACCGGGCTATCGTGGTCCGACTGGCACCGCCCCGGCTGGGAGGCCTGGTTCGACCGCCAGATGGAGGCGCTCGACGAGTTCGAGGTGACGCTGACCTTCTGCTTCACCCCGGAGCGGAGCGGCATCGTCCCCCACTACACCAGCCCGCCCAAGCGCCCCGAGGAGTTCGCCGAGTTCTGCGCCGCGATGGTGCGCCGCTACGCGCCGGACCCGCGGGCGGCCAGCGGGCCGGTCGACCTCGCCGCCTGGCGGGCGGCGCGGGGGGAGTCGGCGCCGGGGGCGGTGGCCGCGGGCGGCGCGGCG
>DATABP010000288.1:0-8215 GCA_036259515.1 Thermoanaerobaculia bacterium
CGGCGGTGGCCGACGGGACGGGGGGGCCCGGCGCCGGGCTCCCGCGGCCGGCAGTGGCGGCGGCCGTGGCGCGCTGACCGCCTGCCGGCACCGGGGCCGGTCGTTACCGAGACGTCTTCGCCTGCGAAACGGCCGTCGCCCCGCCCGGGCAGGCGTGCCGGGACCCCGCCGCCGCCTGGGCGAACAGCGCGTGCGCCGCGGCGTCGGGATGGGCGTCGGTGGGGGTGACGAAGAAGCGGTCGCCGGGGCCGGGGGGGAAGAGCGGGGCGGTGTCGATCACCTCGAAGCCGGCGGCGCGGCCGATCGCGGCGACCTCGGCGTAGGCGCCGGCGAAGGGGCCGTGGCCGCGCGGGTGGTGCATCTCGGGGAGGAGGAGCAGGGTGGCGGCGACGCCGTCCGCTTCGAGCCGCCGGCCGAGCCCGGCGAGGGCCTCGCGGGTGGCGCGCCAGCCGGGCTGGCCGTCCTCGTAGAGCGAGCCGTAGAACTCGCGGTAGTCGCGCAGCGCTCCGTCCCGGCTCTGGGCCAGCCGCGCCGAGAGCAGGGCGGCGAGCGAGGAGCGCCAGAGGAGCGGGTGCTCCGCGGGCTCCGGATCCGGCTCGGCGTCGTTGACGAAGTAGCCGAGGACCAGCCAGTCCGGCCGCCGTGGCGCGACGAGGTGCTCGTAGCGGGCGAGCTGCATCGCGGTGGTGCTGTTGCCGACGCCGGCGTTCCACACCGTCGCCGGCGCCTCGGGGCAGCGCTCGCGGAGCAGCGCCTCGAGCCGCGCCGGCCAGGTGGCGCCCTCGGGGACTCCCCAGCCGAAGGTCACCGAGTCGCCGAGCGCCGCCACCCGGCGGTCGTCCGGCCGCCGCGCCGCCTCGATCGCCGGCGACGGGCGCCGGAAGCCGTACCCGTCGGTGCGCACGGCGACCCCCATCAGCAGCGCGCGGGCGTCCGGCCGGTGCGCCTCGATCAGGCCGGGGAGCTCGGACGGCGCCTTGACCCGCCGCGCGTAGCGCCACATCTCGACGTCGAAGACGAGGAGGGCGTGCTTCGACAGCGCGCGCAGCGCCAGCTCGGTGGCCACCAGGCAGACCGCCAGCGCGAAGGCGAACACCACCGCGCGGACGGCGATCCGTCGAGCCGCGGACAGGGCGTCCGCGCCGCCGTCGCGCGCCGGGATCGCGGCCGGCGGGGCGCTCCCGCCGCCCGCGACGCTGGGGTGGAGCCGACTCATCGCTGTCCGTCTCGCCGCCGCGCGGCCCGCGCGGCCCGCGCCGGAGCCGGCGAGACTACCGCAAATCCGGCGACTGCGGAAGCGCTGTCGGCCGGATCGGCCGGGCCGCGGGGGCGCCCGCCGCTTCTGCTATAAATCCTCGCCATCGCCCCCCGCCGCCCCCTCGCGGCGCCGACGGACGCCACCGCCTTCCGAGGAGCCGATCGCATGGCCATCGCGCGCACCATCCCGACCATCGACCTGTCCGACTACACCGCCGGCTCGGCCGGCGAGAAGGAGCGCCTGGTCCGCACTTTGGGCGAGGGCCTCCAGGAGTTCGGCTTCCTCAACGTCGAGGGGCACCGCATCGAGCCGTCGCTGATCCGCTCGACCTACGACCTCTGGAAGCGCTTCTTCGAGCTGCCCGACGAGGTCAAGCGCCAGTACGCCAAGGTGCAGGGCGGCGCCCGCGGCTACACCCCGTTCGGCGTCGAGCACGCCAAGGGGCGGTCGACGCCGGACCTCAAGGAGTTCTGGCACGTCGGCCAGGAGGACCCGCCGGCCGACGCGCCGCGCGAGCTCTACCCGCCGAACGTCTGGCCGCAGGAGATCCCCGAGCTGCGCGAGCCGACGCTCCGCCTCTACAAGTCGCTCGAGAGCGTCGCCGCGACGCTCCTCGTCGCGCTCGCCGAGCACTTCGACCTGCCGCAGGACACCTTCGCCGGGATGATGACCGGCGGCCAGTCGATCCTCCGCGTCATCCACTACCCGAAGCTCGAGGGGCCGGTCGAGCCGGGGGCGGTGCGCGCCGCCGAGCACGAGGACATCAACCTGATCACCCTCCTCTGCGAGGCGACCGAGCCGGGTCTCGAGATCCTCACCCGCGACGGCGACTGGCTGCCGGTCGTCGCCGGCCCGGGCCAGATCGTCGTCGACGCCGGCGACATGCTCTCCCGCTGCACCAACGAGGTCGTCCCGGCCACCACCCACCGGGTGATCAACCCCGCCGACGCCGAGAACCGCGACCGCTACTCGATGCCCTTCTTCGTCCACCCCACCCCGATCTCCGACCTGACGGTGATGGACCGCTTCGTCTCCCACGACGCCCCGCCGAAGTTCCCCCCGATCACGGCGGGGCAGTTCCTGGAGCAGCGGCTGCGGGAGATCGGGTTGAAGAAGTAGGAAGCGCCCGATCAGGCGGCCTGCGCGGGTGGCAGGAGGCAGGCCCAGCGCGCCACGGCGATCTCGTTGCCGTTGCGGTGGAGCACGCGGAAGAGCCGGGGGGCTGCGGCAGGCGGTTCGCTGGCGGTGAGGTCCGCCAGCTCGGGCGGCCAGTGCCGGTCGTCGACGTGCCAGAGGTAGTCGTCCGGCAGCCGCCCGGGATGGAGCCGGACGATGTCGCCTCGCCGTGCGGCGGCGGGCCCCCGGGCGGGGCTGAGGATGGCCCAACCGACCGCGGTCGACTCCAAGGCTTCGAGCCGCTCTCCCAGGATCGACTCGGCCTCGTCGGCGGTCGCCCGGAGCTCCCGTTCGATCCCGGCGAGGGCGTGCAGCGTCTGCTGGCGCGTGGTGGCGAGGCGTTCCTCGAAGAGCTCTCCGGCGGCGCGATGGCGCTGCCGGCGCCACCGCGCGACCAGCGCGTCGAGCGCCACTCCGGCGGCGAGCAGCAGCGGGATCCACAGCACCTTCTGCTGAAGGCTCGCCGCCACCACACCGAGAACGAAGCCGGCGACGGCTCCGTGGAGCTGCACTCGCGGGCGGGCCGCGGCGTGTTCCTGCCGCTGCCGCTCGGCCTGCGCAGCGGCCTGCTCGGCCTGGCTGCGGCCGCTGTCGAGGGCCTCTCGAAGACGATCGATCCGGGCACGTGCGGAACGCGCCGCCTGCTCCAGCATCTCGAGCTGACGGCCCGCCGAGTCGCGAGCGGCTCCCAGCCAGGCGAGGACGCTGTTCCGGGCCGGTTCGGTGACCGCCGGCGCCCCGGCGCCGAGCGCTTCCGCTGTCCGCGCCTCCTCGGTCAGCACCGCCCGCGCGGCGCGCTCCACCTTGGCCGCCAGCCGCGCGCGCACCTCGCCGGCCCACCTGCGGTGCCGGCGCAAGCTGGGGTCGCCGTGCAGTGCGCGCAGGGCCGAAGGCGGGTGACAGAAGAAGGCGTCCTCGACACAGCTCGCCGCCAGGCCCAGCTCTCCGGCCTCGGCGTGGCGCGCGGCGAGCTCGAGGTGCGCGCCCGCGTACCAGCCGGCGAGCTCGATCGCCTGGGTCGCGCGGGTCACGCCGTCCTGGCCGTTGCCCAGGCGGCTGGCGGCGCGCGAGGCGATCAGCAGCGCCACCGCGGCGGCGAACGGCTGCCCCTCGGCCTTGAGGAGTCGGTACGCCCGCAAGGCGTGGGCCTCGGCCTCGCGACAGTCCTGGCGCCTGCCCGTCGCCAGCAGCAGGCGAGCCCGCCAATAGTTCACCACCGGGTCGAGCGGGATCAGATCGGCCGCCGTCGCGAAGTGGCGGATGGCGACCGCACGCTCGCCGAGATCGAGCGCGCGGAATCCCTCTCGCTGCTGCTCGGCCGCGGCAGCACGCGCGGGACGGAGCAGCGCCTCGTCGGACGAAAGCCGCGCGCTCGCGCGGAGGTCGAGCGCGGCCTCGCCGTCGAAGCGCTCCGCAAGCCGCATCAGCTCCTGGCGCGAGGGGCCTTCCCCGTCGCCCTCCTCGAGATCGAAGGCGTCGAGCGTGCGGCGCTGCGCCTCCGAGAGCATGTCGAAGATCGCCCGCTGCACATCGACGAGTACCGAGCCGACGACGGTCTCGACGTCCGGCTCGGCGAAGAAGACCGGGGTGTGGTTCTCCAGGATCTCGCGGCACCAGGAGGCGAGGCGAGGATCGTCCGCTCGCGCCGCCTGCTCGGCGCCGGCGTGTCCCACGAGGTACACGAGCACCGTGCCGGACCCCGAGTTGCTCGCCTCGCGGTACTCCAGGTGCGTATAGCTCTCGCTACGGCCCGGCGGGCAACCGCCGTACTGCGTGCCGACGAGCACCACGGTGACGTCGCTGCGTCGCACGGCGTCGAGACTCTGCGCGAGCGGCGGGCGGTGGCGGGCGCGACCGTCGTCGAGGTCGATCGTCCGGAGCGGCAGCGCCGGGTGGCCGTCGATCGCTTTGCGCAACGCGCCGCGCAGCTCCCGCAGCTCCGAGAAGCTCGAGGCGAGGAAGACGGTGAACGTCTCAGCCGGCATCGTGCCGCTCGCCAGGCTGCGAAATGGTGGCGCGAGACCGTGGCCGGCGCGGCCAAACAGCGCGGACCGCTTCGTTGGCGGGCGCGGTGCTCCCCGCCGACGACGATGCTCGCGCACCGCGGACCGCCGCGGGCCGACACCCCCGGTTCTCTCGCTTCAGCTCCATCAGGAGCTGCGAAAGCTATCACGAGACGACGTACCGCCGCTCCTCCCTTTGCCTCTCTACGGCAACGGCGAGCTCCCCGGCGACGGCGACCCCTGCGTCTGCCAGCCGCCGCCCACCGTCGTCCGCTCGATCGACGAGCCGGCGCTGGCGCTGCCGACGTCGACCGCGCCGCACGATCCCGACGCATCGAGGAGGCAGCTTCCGTTCGAGGTGCCGTAGATCACCGCGTCGTAGGGCACGGTCGAGCTGCCGATCGACGCCGCCGGGAGGGTGAAGAGGGCGACGCCGTCGGCGGTCGAGCCGCCGTTCTGGAGGTCGGGCGAGAGGTCCGTCTCCTGGTCGTAATTCGGGTGGCCGTTGGCGTTCGTGCTGCTGGTGCCGCCGACGACGAAGGTCTCGCCGGCCGCGACGGTGCCGGTGAGATCGAGGCCGCCGTAGGTGTAGTCGCTGCCGCCCCATCCGAGGGACAGGCCGTCGAGGCAGATCTCCTGGCCGGAGTCGTTGTAGAGCTCGATCCACTCGAAGCCGCCGTCCGAGCCCGAGACGTCGTAGAGCACCTCGGAGAGGAGGAGGTCGCCGGCGACGAGGTCGCCCGCCTCGAGGCAGGTCGGCCCGCCGCCGCCGCCGCAGGAGCCGCCGGTGGTCAGCGGGCTCGCGCCCGGGGTCGGCGTCGTCTGCACCTGCCAGGTGCCGCTCTCGGTGGTGCGCTCGATCGTCTGGCCGGAGCCGGCGTCGCCGACGTCGGGCGCGGAGCAGGCGCCGGTCTCGTCGACCAGGCAGTTGTCGTTGGAGGTGCCGTAGCGGACGGCGTCCGCGGGCACGGTGGCGGCGGTGACGAAGGCGCCCGGCCGGTTGAACAGCGCGAGACCGTCGGCGGTGGTGCCGGAGTTCTGGATCCCGGGCACGAATTCGACGGCGAGGTCGAAGGTCGGGCTGGCGTTGTCGGCGCTCGAGGTCGGGCCGCCGACCACGAAGGGATCGCAGGGGGAGAGGGTGCCGGAGTCGAGCGTCAAGGTGCCGCCGGTGTAGTCGGAGCCGCCCCAGCCGAGCGAGATCGGCCGCTTCGAGAGGTCGATCGCCGCGCCGCTGACGTTGACCAGCTCCACCCACTCGAGCCCGGCGTCGGTCGAGGTGGGGTCGTACATCACCTCGGAGAGGAGCACCGCCCCCGGCGGGACGGTGAAGGCGCCGCCGTCGGAGGCCCAGGTGCCCGGCGAGTAGCGGGCGCCGGTGGCCGACGCGGCGACGTGGCCGACGATCGGCGCGTTGGTGAGGTCGGGGCTGCGGGTCAGCGACTGGTCGTTCCCGGCCGACGAGCCGTAGGTCACCGACTGCACCGTCGCCGAGGCGTCGTCGGCGAGCGTCAGCGTGTCGCCGGTGTTGTTGAGGCCGAGCTGTCCGGTCGAGGCGGTGAAGACGAGCCCGGCGGCGCCGGCGTTGCCGAAGGCGCCGCTGGGGGAGCCGCCGGAGAAGACGACCACCGCCTCCCGGGGCGGCAGCACCGTGCCGTTGGCGAACACGTGGCGCACTCCGACGGCGTCCGACAGCGTCCAGCCGGAGAGGTCGATCTCCGCCCAGGTGGTGTTCGCCAGCTCGACGAACTCGTCGTGGAAGGAGGACACCGTGCCGTCGCCGTTGGCGTCGCCCTGCGAGGAGTGCGGGTCGGCGTGGATCTCGTGGATCACCACCGCCGGCAGGTTGACCTCGGCGGAGTCGAAGTCGGCGCGCTCGCGCGGCACCACCTGGTAGCCGTCGTCGAAGTCGGGCCAGGCGTCGGACTGGACGACGACGCCGACCACGTCGAAGGCGCCCAGCGGCGTCGGCGCGCCGGGCACGTCGGTGTCGCCGTCGATCTTGACCGTGGCGGTGGTGAGGCCGCCGTCGGCGCTGACGGTGAGGAAGCCGTTGCCCTCGCCGGGGCCGGGGATCGAGCCGTCGACGACGGTGAGCCCGGTCAGCTCGACGAGCACCCCCTCGAGCGCCTCGCCGATCTGGGCGACGGTGGCGGCCAGCGGCGCCGGCGGCGTGCCGGAGGAGGTCACCGAGTGCCCGTAGCCGCCGAACGCCTGGTTGGTCGCCAGCTCGGTCATGCCGGAGAACTGCTCCAGTTCGCCGACGAAGACCACCTCGTCGCCGCGCCCGATCGACAGCAGCTCGGAGTCGAACACCTGGATTCCGTCGCCGGCCGCGTCCTGGAGGAAGACCTGCGAGACGAACGGGTGGAAGATCCCCGGCTCGACGGTGACGGTGCCGGCGACGCGGGCGGCGTACTCGGCCGTGGTGAGGCTGCCGTCGGCGGCGTCGACGCGGAGGGCGGCGACCGGCGCGGTGCCGGAGAAGTAGCCCTGCGGGCGCGAGGCGGCGGTCTGCGAGGCGGCGTCCTCCGCCTCCACCACGTAGGCGACGCGGCTGCCGTTGGTCTGCGCGGGGATGGTGCCGGTCCAGATCGCCGTCGAGCCCACCCGGCTCATCGCGATCGGGGTCTGGGCGACGCCGTCGAGCGTCCACTCGAGCGTCACCGTCGCCGAGCCCTCGTCGCGCACCTCGGCCTCCACGGCCACGCTCTGGCTGGCGGTCGGCACCCACGGCGAGCGGGTGACGTCGACGACGGTCGGCGGGAAGTCCGCGGTGGCGGTGCCGGTGCAGTCGGCGGGGAGGGTGAACGGGGTGACGTCGCCGCCCGAGACCTGGTAGTCGGTGCCGTCGGAGACGAGGAGGATCGTGCCGGCCAGCCCGAGCACCGCGTCGACGTCGTCGGGATCGGCGATGCCGGCGGCGAGCGTGTCGTCGGAGCGCTCGTCGGTCGAGTTGCCGGGGTTCTGCTGGACGAAGAGCGGCGTCTGGTCGCAGGAGTCCGGCGTGGCGAGGAAGGCCTGGACGACCGTCTCGTTCGGGTGCCCGAAGTCGTTGTCGGCCGAATTCTGGTTGATCGCCACCTCGGCCTCGATCGCGGCGAGGAAGCCGGCGGTCGAGCTGGTGCGGCTGCCGTGGTGGTGGACCACGTAGACCTCCACGTCGCCGATCCGCGAGGCGACCGCCGCCTCCACCGCGCCGACCCCCAGCTCGGCCGCGTTGCCGGTCAGGTCGCCGGCGATCCACAGGTCGAAGTCGCCGTACTCGACGAGGAGGCCCACCGAGGCGCCGTTCTCCAGCTGCTCGGTGCCGGTGAGGTCGACCGTCGGACCGCCGTCGACCTCGCCGTTGGCCACCAGGCAGGTGACGGTGACGCCGCCGCCGAGCGAGATCACCTGCCCGGGCGCGATCGTGGTCCGGTCGTGCAGCCCGGCCTGCCAGGCGTAGTCCGAGTAGGCGAAGCTCGACGGCACCTGGTAGGCGGTGCCGCGGTCGTAGACGGTGCCGGTGGCGGCGAGGAGGCCGTGGGCGAGCACGTCCTCGAGGTGGCCGATGTGGTCCTCGTCGTAGTGGGTGGCGACCACGTAGTCGAGGCTGGCGACGACGCCGGCGGCCTGGAGGTCGGCGACGAAGCGCACCACGTCGTCGTCCGCGGCGCGGATCTCGCTGCCGCCGTCGATCAGCATCGCGCTGCCGGTCGGCGAGACGATCAGCGTCGAGCTGCCCTGCTCGACGTCCGGGAAGTAGATGCGGAGCGGCGGCCCCCCCCCCGGGCGG
>DATABP010000289.1:0-3261 GCA_036259515.1 Thermoanaerobaculia bacterium
GCATCGACGAGGCGGTGGTGGCGCAGATCGCCGACGAGCTGCGCGAGGTGCACGGGCTGGGGGTGGAGATCGCCATCGTCATCGGCGGCGGCAACATCATCCGCGGCCTGGCCGCCAGCCACCGTGGCATCGACCGGGTGACCGGCGACTACATGGGCATGCTGGCGACCTTGATCAACGCCCTGGCGCTCCAGGACGCGCTGGAGAAGCGCGGGGTGACGACGCGGGTGCAGACGGCGATCGAGATGCGCGAGGTCGCCGAGCCGTTCATCCGCCGCCGCGCCATCCGCCACCTCGAGAAGGGGCGGGTGGTGATCTTCGCCGCCGGCACCGGCAACCCCTACTTCACCACCGACTCGGCCGCCGCCCTCCGCGCCGCCGAGATCCACGCCGAGGCGCTGCTCAAGGCGACCAAGGTCGACGGCGTCTACGACGCCGACCCGGCGAAGCACCCCGGCGCCCGCCGCCTCCCCGAGCTGACCTACCAGCAGGTGCTGGAGAAGAACCTCGGCGTGATGGACGCCGCCGCGATCAGCCTCGCCCGCGACAACCACATCCCGATCGCCGTCTTCGACCTCTTCGCCCCCGGCAACATCCGCCGGGTGGTGTGCGGGGAGCGGGTGGGGTCGCTGGTGGGCGACGGCGGTTAGGCCGGCGGCTCCCCCGCGATAGACTCCTCCTCCCTGCGGCGAGCGGCGCGGCTCGGTCGGTGGCGCGAAAGGAGGAGGGAGCGATGAAGGAAGTCTTCCGCGAGACGGAGCTGGGGATGAAGCGGGCGGTCGACCGCCTGCACGAGGAGCTCAAGCACCTGCGGACGGGGCGGGCGTCGCTGTCGATGCTCGACGGGATCACTGTCGAGTACTACGGCACGCCGACGCCGCTGAACCAGCTCGCCAACCTGTCGGTGCCGGAGGCGACGCTGATCGTCGCCCAGCCCTACGACCCGTCGCAGTCGCCGGCGATCGAGCGCGCCATCCGCGCCTCGGACCTCGGGCTCAACCCGTCCTCGGACGGCAAGGTGATCCGCATCCCAGTGCCGCCGCTGACCGAGGAGCGCCGCCGCGAGTTCGTCAAGAAGGGGCACGACCTCGCCGAGAACGCCCGCAACGGCGTGCGCCAGGCGCGGCGCGACGGCAACGACCGGCTCAAGAAGCTCGAGCGCGGCGGCGAGATCTCGCAGGACGACGAGCGGCGCGGCCTCGACGAGGTGCAGAAGCTCCACGACCACTACATCGCCGAGATCAACCGCTCCCTGGAGGCCAAGGAAGCGCAGATCATGGAGGTGTGAGGGTCTCCGCAGCCGAACCCTCGCGATGCCGCGCCGTATCTCGCCCATGTCGACGACGTCCCGACGCCGCGGCGGTCCGGGGGGCGGGGCGCGGCTCGCCGCCGGGACGCGCGTCGCCGGCGCCGTGCTGCTCGCCGCCGGACTCCTCGCCGCCGCCCGCTGGAGCCCCGCCGCGCCGCCCGGCTGGCGGCTCGCCGAGCGCTTCGCCTTCGACGGCGCGCAGTGCGAGGAGCGGCTGGGCGAGCGCGAGACGGCCCCCTTCACAGTGCCCGCGGGACGGCCGGCGCCGCTGCCGGCGGCGGAGCTCGCCGGCTGGTTCCGGATCGACGCCGGGGCGCTGTGCGCGGCGAACGGCGTGGCGGCGGCGGCCTGCGCCGGGCACGCCTTCGCGCCCGGCCAGGAGGTGGCGCTGCCGCTCGGGCGGGGGAGCGAGGCGGTGGCGGAAGCCGCCGGTGATCTCGCCGGCGGACCGGCCGACGCGGTGCCGGGCGCGGAACCCGCGGCGGCGCGGGGCGCTGAGGGCCGATGACGCTCCTCCTCGCCGCGCTCCTCGCCGCCCTCGCCGTCGTCCTCCTCGCCTTTGCCGGGCGGCCGCCTCTCGACCGCTTCGCCCCTGGCCTCGTCCGCGGCGCCGGCGTCGCGCTGGTCGCTGCGCTGCCGCTCCTCTACGCCTGGGCGGTGCTCGCCGGCGCCTCGCCGCGGCTCGGGGCGGTGCGCGTGGACTACGTCGGCAAGCAGCTCGCCTTCTCGCCCGAGCTGCCGGCGACGATCGGCGGCAGCGACCGGACGGCGGGCGACGTCGAGGACCTCCACGCCACCCGGCTGCCGGCGGCGGCCCTGGCGGTGCGGCCGGGCGAGGACGGCGGGCTGGAGCTGGCGCTCGGCTCGCCGGCGCCGGCGGTCGAGGTGGGCGGCGCGATGCTCAACGAGGTGCCGCTCGCCGAGGGCGACGTGGTGGAGATCGCCGGCGCCGGTCCGGACGGCCAGCCGCTGCGGCTGACCTTCACCGGCGGCGGCCTCTCCCTCGGCGAGGCCGAGGCCGAGCTGCCCAACCGACTGCTCCTCCGCCTGCGCGGCGACGACCGGGTGGTGTTCCTCCGCGACCTCCTGCCCGAGCTGGCGCCGGACGCGACGGCGCAGCCGTGGTCGTTCCTGCGCCTGCCGGGGATGGCGTCGCGCTGGCGGCTGGTGCTGCGCGAAGGCGACGTGCGGGTGGTGAAGGCGGAGGGGGAGGCCGAGGAGCCCGCCGCCGAGGAGTCCGCCGCCGCAGCGGAGGCCGGCGCCGCGGAGACCGCCGGGCCCGGCGGCGAGGCCGATTCCGCCGTCCGCGGCCTCGACGACGTCCCCGCCGGCGCCTTCCAGCCGCGCTTCCGGGTGCCGTCGCCGGCCCGCCTGCGGCTCGGCGTGGTGTGGGGGCAGCCCGGCCGCCGCGTCCTCTCCTGGGCGCGCCACGACCTCCTCACCCGCCGCGAGGGCGTGCTCGAGGCCCGCTTCGCCGAGCCGCTGCGCTACCTCGCCGAGATCGACCCCCAGGCGCCGCGCGGCGAGGGCCGCCGGCTGGCGATCGTCGTCCCCGGCACCTTCGACCGCCACGAGATGATCGAGCTCGACGAGCCGTCGGCGCGCTTCCGCGGGCTCTCGGCGCTCCTCGAGCTGCCGGCCGGCGGCGGCGCCGAGCTCGCCTTCCTCGGCGCCCGCCGGCCGCTCGCGTTCGGCGAGGTCTACGCGCTCGGCGAGGGCGACGACCTCGTCTTCCTGCGCTTCGACCGCGAGGAGATGCCCTGGCCGCTGCTCCTCGACCTGGCGCTCCTCGGGCTCTTCCTCGCCGTCTTCCTCGGCCCCAGCCTCGCCGCCGAGCCGGGGCTGGCGGCGGTCGCCGGCCCGGTGGGGCTGCTCCTCGCCAACCGCCTGCTCTTCGCCTGGAAGGCGGCGCACCGGCCGCCGGCGTACGCGGTCGAGGCGCTCGCCGAGGC
>DATABP010000290.1:0-1555 GCA_036259515.1 Thermoanaerobaculia bacterium
GCGGCTTCTTCGCCGAGCCGGCGGGCGGCCCGGCGCCGCGGGTGGTGCGCCGCGGCGACGGCGGCGGTTTCGAGCGCTGGAGCGGCGATCCGTTGACGCCGGCGGCGCGCGAGTGGCTGCGGCCGAAGACGCTGGTCTCCGTCCCCATCCGCGGCGAGCTCGCCGAGGGCCGCCTCTTCGCCCTCGACCGTGCCGGGCTGACCTCCGACGAGCTGGTCCTCGCCGAGGTGGTGGCGAGCCTGGTCGCGGTGCGGCTCGACCAGCTCGCGCTGACCGGCCGCCTCGCCCGCGCCGCCGCCGACGCCGAGCGGGTGCGCCTCTCCCGCGACCTCCACGACGGCGTGCTCCAGGCGCTGACCGGCATCGCGCTGCGGCTCGAGGCGGTGCGCCGCGACGGCGGCGGCGCCGAGGCGCGGGAGGAGATCGCCGAGGTGCAGCGGCTGATCGTCCAGGAGCAGCGCGACCTGCGCTTCTTCATCGAGGAGCTGCGTCCGGCGCCGGCGACGGCGGAGGAGACGGCCGGCCGGCTGCCGGCGCGGCTCGACGAGCTGGTCGACCGCCTCGCCCGCCAGTGGGGGCTCGACGTCGACCTCGACCTCGACGGCGCCCTGGTGCCCGAGCCGCTGGCGCGCGACGTCTACCACCTGGTCCGCGAGGGGCTGGTCAATGCCGCCCGCCACGGCGGCGCCGAGACCGCCCGCGTGCGCCTGCGTGCCGAGGGCGGCGCCCTGCGGCTGACCCTCGAGGACGCCGGCCGCGGCTTCCCGTTCGAGGGCCGCTTCACCGCCGCCGAGCTGGCGGCCTCGGGAGAGGGGCCGAAGAGCCTGCGCGAGCGGGTGGCGGCGCTCGGCGGCGAGCTGGTGCTCGACGCCCGCCCCGGCGCCACCCGCATCGAGGTCGTCCTCCCCCGGGCGTCCGCCGCGTGACCGCCCCCGCCGCCGCGCCGACCCGCCGCGTCGTCCTCGCCGACGACCACCCGATCGTCCTCGACGGCCTCGAGCACCTGTTCCGCCGCGAGCCGGCGATCGAGGTGGTCGCCCGCGCCCGCGACGCCGACGCCGCGCTCGCCGCCGTGGACCGCCACCGCCCGGACGTGCTGGTGCTCGACCTCAAGATGCCGGGCGGCGGCGGCGTGGCGGTGCTCCGCGAGCTGGCCCGGCGCGAGGCGCCGCCGCGGGTGGTGCTGCTCACCGCCGCCCTCGACGAGGACGAGCTGATCGAGGCGGTGCGCCTGGGCGCCCGGGGCGTGGTGCTCAAGGAGACCGCGCCGCAGCTCCTGCTCGAGGCGGTGCGCCGGGTGGCCGCCGGCGGCGAGTGGTTGGAGGAGGGCCTGGGCGGCCGCGTCGTCCGCCGCCTGCTCGCCCGCCACCGCGCCGCCGCCGCCGGCCTCACCCCGCGCGAGGAGGAGATCGTCCGCCTCGCCGCCCGCGGCCTGCGCAACCGCGACATCGCCGACCGCCTCCACATCAGCGAGGGCACGGTGAAGATGCACCTCCACCACGTCTTCGCCAAGCTCGACTGCGAGAACCGCGTCGAGATGGTGGTCAAGGCGCGG
>DATABP010000291.1:0-1668 GCA_036259515.1 Thermoanaerobaculia bacterium
GCCTCGGCGAGCCAGGCGGTGGGCACCAGCAGGCTCTCGGCGAGGTAGTTGCCGCGCCGGCCGTCGCCGCCGCCGTCGCGCGGCGCGAAGCGGGTCAGGAGGTGGAAGTCGTCGTCCCAGCGGCGGAGCTGGAGCGAGGGATGGCCGCCGTCGCCGTCGGGCAGCGCGAAGGAGCCGACCTCCTGCTCGAGCTGGGCGACGAGCGCCGCCGGCAGCCCGGCGGCGGCGGCGACGGTCTGGAAGCCGCCGCGGGCGGCGGTCAGCAGGTGCCGGTAGGCGCGGTGGCGGCCGGGGGCGTCGTCGCGGCTCATCGTGGCATCCGGCTCACAGCTCGTCGAGCTCGACCGGCGCGTCGGCGGCGGCGCGGCCGCCGGTGGGGCCGGCCGCGCGGCGGCGCGCCGGGGCGCCGGCGGCGAAGCGGTCGAGCAGCGCGAAGATCGGCTCGTGGACGCGCAGCGGCTGCGGCGGGCGCGACAGCTCGCGACTGTGCGGGGGGTGCCGGTAGCCGAAGCTCGAGACGAAGAACCAGGAGACGTCGGCGAACTCGCGGGTGGCGCGCAGCACGCGCTCGCCGAGCTTGCCGACCAGCCAGTCGCGGGTGGCCGCGCTCTCCGCCTCGCGCCGCTGCCAGTAGCCGGCGGCGAGATGGCCGTTCGCCGTCTCGCGCCGCCAGAACGGATGGCTCTTCGGCAGCATCAGGTCGGCCTTGGAGACGGCGACGGCGAGGAGCTTCTGCGCCGGCAGGTGCGGCAGCAGCGACTCGTCGCCGGCGCCGAAGCGGGGCGGCGCGTCGAGCGCGGCGCGGTAGTGGTCGAGGACCTCCAGGAAGTCCGGGTAGGGCGAGGCCGGCGCCTTGGGGTCGAAGGCGACCGGGTCGGCGAGCAGCACCAGCCCGTCGGCGTAGCGCAGGGAGTCCACCCGCTCGACGCGGTCGGGCGAGTGGAAGGTCTCCCCCGAGAGGTCGCGGAAGGCGAGCAGCACGCGGCGGCCGTCGTGCCGGTTCTCGAGCAGGAGGCGCATCTCCGGGCCGGGCTGGAGCGGCGACTGCGGCAGCTCGCGGCGCTCCTCGAAGAGCGGCCGCCAGTAGCGGCGCTCGATCTCGTCGCGCGAGGCGTCGTCGGTGTCGACCGTCCAGTCCTCGCCGCCGACGCCGGCCTTGAGGAACTGGTGGAAGAGGGTCGCCAGGTAGTGCGACTTGCCGGCGTCCTTGGCGCCGAGGACGGCGATGATGCGGTCGTCGGCGCCGTCGGTGCGCGGCAGCTCGCGGCGGCAGAAGGGGCAGGCGGGGACCAGCCGGCCGGACTCGCCGCAGTAGGGGCAGGGGGCGTCGAGGTCGGGCCGCCGGCGCAGGGTGGACCACAGCCCCTTCTCCTGCCGCGGCACCAGGAAGCGCGGCCCGGCGCGGCCGTCCTCGTCGATCACCCGCGAGCAGCGCCGCCCCGTGCACAGCGCCCGCGCCTCGCGCTCGGGGAAGAGGTGGAAACAGTGACGGCAGAGAAGGTTCCCCATCGAGGCTCCAGATCGCGGGGCATCTTACCGGGATAGTCTCACCCCATGCACCTCTTCGGCTTCCACCCCGTCCGCGAGGCGCTCCGCCACCGGCCGCACGAGGTGGCGCGGGTGCTGGTGGCGGCGGGGCGGGGCGGCGGGCGGCGGCGGGAGATCGAG
>DATABP010000292.1:0-4018 GCA_036259515.1 Thermoanaerobaculia bacterium
TGACCTGGGCGCGGTCGCGCTCCTTCTCGAGCGCCAGCTCGGCGCGCTTGCGCTCGGTGACGTCGGTGGCGACGCCGGCGAAGCGCTCGGTGGCCCCGTCGGGCCCGGCGATCGCCCGCGCCCGCTCGCTCACCCAGCGGATGTGGCCGTCGGCGAGGATCACCCGGATCTCGGCGACCAGCGGCCCGCCCTCGTCGCGCGCCCGCTCGACGGCGCGGAGGAAGCCCTCGCGGTCCTCGGGATGGATGCGGCCGAGGAGCTGCCGGCCGGTGCCCTCGACCGCCCCCGCCGGGGCGCCGAACACCAGCTCGGTCGGCCCGTCGACGGTCAGCCGGTCGCCGGCCAGCTCCCACTCCCAGGTCACCGTGCGGGCGGCCTCCTGGGCGCGCTCGAAGCGGGCGCGGGTGGCGGTCAGCTCGTCGACCGCGCGGCGGTGGGCGGTGACGTCGTGGCCGCTGTAGAGCACGCCGGGCCGGCCGTCCTCGAGCGCGATGACGCAGGCGGAGAGGTCGGCCCAGCGCACCTCGCCGTCCGGTCGCTGGACGCGCAGCGTCACCGCCGGCTCGACCGCCTCGCCCTCGAGCCGCGCCGCCAGCCGCCGGCGCGCCGCCCGCCGGTCGTCGGGGTGGACGACGTCGAGCGGCGCGGTGCCGAGCAGGCGGTCGAGCGCCAGCCCGGTCAGCCGCTCCGCCGCCGGGTTGGCGAACACCACCCGCGTGCCGTCGGTGACCAGCACCACGCCGGCGGTCGACGCGGCGAGGCTGTGGAACCAGTCTTCGCCCTGCCGAGGCGGGGCATCGACGACGGGGTGGGGCGGGCTGCTCACGGGTCGGCGGGACTCTACTATCCGTGGTGCGGAGCGTCCAGACGCCGTGACCGATCGCGGGGTCGCGTGCCGAGCGGCTAGGATCGGCCGGCGGCGCGGCACGGGACCGCGGCCGGGCCGGCGACGACGGGCGGAGGTGACGGTGGCGGCGAGGACGGGAGGGGAGGCGGGCACGGCGGCGGCGCCGCCGGTCGTGCCGGAGCCCGGCTGGGAGGCGGTGCAGCCGCTCCGCATCGAGGGCGGCCGCGGCAGCTTCGTCTCGGGCGACCCGGAGGGCGACCGGGTGCGCGTCGCCTACTTCCGCCGCGCCGCGGACGGCGCCCTGGTCGGCCGCGCCTGGCTGGGGCCCGGCGCCGAGGGGCCGCCCGGCCACGTCCACGGCGGCGCCACCGCCGCGGTGCTCGACGAGGCGATGGGCGCCGCGGCGTGGATGGCGGGCTGGGTGGTCGTCGCCGTCCACCTGGAGATCGACTTCCGCCGCATGGTGCCGCTCGGCACCGACGCCTGGATGGAGGCGCGGGTCGACCGCGTCGAGGGCCGCAAGGTGCTCACCCGCGGCCGCCTGCACGACGCCGCCGGCGAGGACTTCGCCACCGCCGCCGGCGTCTTCGTCACCCTCGACCCGGAGCGCTTCGAGGAGCTCCTCGGGCGGGTGGCGCGGGCGATGGGGACCGGGCTTCCCGAGCTGCTCCAGGAGATGCGCCGCCGCGGCTTCCGCGGCGTCGATTGATCGCCGCACCCGGCGGGCACGGGTCTTCCAAGGCTCGCCGGCCGACGCTCCGGAGGGCGGCCGCGCCGCTCGCCGGCGAAACGAGAGAGTGAGAGAGAGGAGAAACGCATGCCGGTCAAGCGCTCCGTCGCCAAGGTCACCGAGATCTCCGCCGAGTCCCCCGAGGGATTCGAAGACGCCATCCGCGTCGGCATCGCCCGCGCCGCGAAGACCATCCACAACCTGAGGAGCGCCTGGGTCTCCGAGCAGCACGCGCTGATCGAGAACGACCAGGTGGCCGGCTACCGCGTCCACCTGCGGCTGACCTTCGTGGTCGACGAGTAGCGCCCGGTGGCGGCGGACCTGGCCCGCTTCCACCCGGCGCTCGCCGGCGCGCTCGTCGTCGACGGCCACACCGACACGCCGAGCCGGCTGTTCCACCGGCCGGCCGACCTCTCCGAGCGGCTGCCCGACGGGCACGTCGACCTGCCGCGGCTGGTCGAGGGCGGCGTCACCAGCCCGTTCTTCGCCCTCTTCGTGCCCCACTTCCTCGGCCCCGAGGAGGGCTGGGCGCACGTCGACCGGCTGCTCGCGGGGCTCGACGGCCAGTGGCGGCCGGGGCGGCTGGAGCGGGTCGCCACGGTGGCCGCGGCGCGGCGGACGGCGGCGGCCGGGGCGGTCGGGGTGCTCCTCGGGCTCGAGAACGGCCGCTGCCTGACCGGGCCCGAGAGCGTCGGCCGCCTCGCCGACCTCGGCGTCCGCTACGTCACCCCCACCCACGTCGCCAGCCACGAGTGGTGCGACGCCTCGACCGACGCGCCGCGCCACGGCGGCCTCTCGGACGCCGGGGTGAAGATCGTCCGCGAGATGCGGCGGCGGGGCATCCTCGTCGACGTGTCGCACGTCTCGGACGACGCGGCGCTCCACGCGCTCGACGCCCTGCGCGGGCCGGTCCTCGCCAGCCACAGCTCGGCGCGCGCGCTGTGCGACCATCCGCGCAACCTGCCCGACGGCGTGGTGCGCGAGATCGCCAAGGCCGGCGGCGTGGTGATGGCCAACGCCTACCCGGCGTTCCTCGATCCGGCGGCGGCGGCGGCAAACCGCGAGCGCTCGGCCGAGGTGCGGCGGCGGCTCGCCGAGGCCGAGGCGGCGGGGGAGCTGACCCCGGAGACCGCCTTCGAGATCGGCCGCGAGGTGACCTCCGAGCGGCCGCTCCCTCCGGTGCCGGTCGGTCGCATGCTCGACCACCTGATGCACCTGGTCGAGGTCGCCGGCGAGGAGCACGTCGGCATCGGCACCGACTTCGACGGCATCTCGGACGTTCCGGTGGGGCTCGAGGACGTCTCGCGCTTCCCGGCGCTGGTCGAGGGGCTCCTGACGCGCGGACTGCCGCCGGCGGTGGTGCGCGGGGTGATCGGGGAGAACGCGCTGCGGGTGCTCGCGGAGGCGGAGCGGCGGGCGGGGTAGGGGGGTGCTCGCTGCGCTCGGGCCACCCCGCCCCCGCGGGCCTTCGGCACTCCTCCTCCCGCCGCCGCCCTCAGTCAGCCGTCGAGCCGCGCGAGGAACCCGTCGATCAGCTCGCCGAGCTCCTCCGGCCGGTCGAGCATCAGCCAATGGCTGGTGCCCGGCACCGTGCGCACCGGCAGGTCGTCGACCAGCTCGTGGAGACTGTAGGGCAGGCTGTTCATGTCGCTGACGATCGACGCCACCGGGCCCTCGTAGTCGGCGAGCGCGTCCGCCGGGCTGTAGTCGAAGGAGGACTCCAGCGCGGCGACCAGCACCTCGTCCGGAGTGGCGGCGAGGTCGGCGAGGACCCGCTCGGCGACCTCCGGCGCGGCGCCGACCAGCACCTGCTGGAAGCTCCAGCGCATCTCCTCGCCGGGGGCGGCGCGGATGGCGGCGAGGAGGTCGTCGAGCTGACGCCTGGGGATCTTCGTCTGGTCGCCGTTGGGATCGACGAGGAGGAGACCGGCGACGCGCTCGGCCCCCTCGCGGCGGGCGACCTCGATCGCCACCGAGGCGCCCAGGCTGTGGCCGGCGAGGACGAAGCGCTCGAGGCCCAGCTCGTCGGCCACCGCGACGACGTCGGCGGCGAAGTCGGCGATCGCGTAGGCGGCGCCGGCCGCGGGCGCGGAGGCGCCGTGGCCGCGGAGGTCCAGCGCCAGCGCCCGCCGCGACGGCCGCAGCCGCGCGAGCTGCTCCTCCCACTGCGCGGCGCGTCCGCCCAGGCCGTGGACGAACACCACCGGCAGGCCGCCGCTGCCGCCGTCCTCGACGTGGAGCGTGCCGGCCGGCCCGGGCACGTCGAGCGGCGTCGAGGGGAACGGCTGGCGCCCGCGCGGCGGCAGCTCGTCGTCGTCGAGGAAGCCCTCCCACTCCTCCATCGGCTGGATGCGGCGCGACGACAGCCAGGTGGCGAAGAGGCCGAGCGCGAAGATCCCGGCGAACGTCCACAGCGGGCGGAACCGCCGCCGGCGGCGGGG
>DATABP010000293.1:0-5107 GCA_036259515.1 Thermoanaerobaculia bacterium
GCCGGCCACGTAGACCGGCCAGGGCACCTCGGGAGCGGCGGCCTCGAGCGCGGCGAGGTTCTTCGCCGGGTCCCACAGCCGCCCGGCGGAGAAGACGAACGGCTCCTTCGCCCGCGCCGGGAAACGCGCCGGATCGCGGCCGTTGGCGATCACCCGCGACGGCGGCAGCGGGCCGTAGCACTCGTCGAGGGCGGCGAGCATGGCGGCGGTCGGCGCCACCACGCGGTCGGCGGCGGCGAGGCCGGCGCGCACGCGCTCGCGGTAGCGGCCCCACGGCACGGCGGGCGGCTCGCACCCGTGCACCGCCCGCCACCACGACCACACGCAGGAGTGGCCGACGACCACCACCGGCCGCCCCCACGGCAGGTCGCCGTGGGCGTAGCCGTTCAGGTGCACGACGTCGGGATCGAAGCGCTCGGCGAGCCCGCGGAGCCAGCGCCCGGCGCGCTCGACGTCCTCCCAGGGATCGTCCATCCACTCCAGCCGGAAGCCGCTCTCGAAGAGCTTGAGGCCGGGGATGCGGGCCACCCGCTCGCGCTGGAGCTCGGAGGGCGGCGCGCCCATCGTCGCCAGCGCCACCTCGACGCCCTCGCCGGCCAGCGCGCGGGCGAGCTCGGTGGCGTAGGTCCAGACGCCGCCGACGGTGTCGGCGGTCATCAGCACCCTCACGAGGCCTGCCTCCCGGCGGCGGCCGGCGCGGCGCCGGCGAGCGCGGGCTCGGGCGGCCGCTCGCTCGACATCCAGGAGAGCATCCGCTCGATCCCCTCCTCGGCGCCCACCCGCGGCCGCCAGCCGGTGGCGGCCTGGAAGCGCCGGGTGTCGGAGACGTAGTAGCGCTGGTCGCCGGGGCGCCAGTCGTCGAAGCGCACCTCGGGCCGCTCCCCGGCGAGCGCGGCGAGGCGGTCGATCACCTGGAGCAGGCAGACCGCGTTCTCCGGCCCGCCGCCGATGTTGAAAGCCTGGCCGGCGAGCTGGCCGGCGTGCTCCTCGGCGAGCAGCATCGCCTCGACGAGGTCCTCGACCCACAGCACGTCGCGCACCTGGCGGCCGTCGCCGTAGAGGGTGATCGGCCGGCCGTCGAGGACGTGCCGGGCGAAGTGCGCCACCCAGCCCTGGTCCTCGGTGCCCCACTGGTGCGGCCCGTAGATGCAGCTCATCCGGAAGACCACCGCCGGCAGCCCGTAGATCCGCGCGTAGTCGCGGACGTACTGGTCGGCGCAGCCCTTCGAGCAGCCGTAGGGGCTGCAGAAGTCGAGCCCGATCGACTCGCCCACGCCGTGCGCCGCGAAGCCGTCGACCGGCTGGTAGCGGTCGCCGGCGAGCGCCAGCTCCAGCCCGTCGAGGTTGCCGTAGACCTTGTTCGTCGAGGTGAAGACGAGCGGCGGCGGCTCCTCGCGGGCGCGCAGCGCCTCGAGCACGTTCAGCGTGCCGAGCGCGTTGATCTCGAAGTCCTCGACCGGCCGGCGGACGCTGGTCGTCACCGCCACCTGGGCGGCGAAGTGGAACACCGCCTGGGCGCCGGCGACGGCGCGCTCGACGGCGGCGCGGTCACGCACGTCGCCGAGCTGGAAGTGGACGTCGCCCTCGTGGGTGGCGCGCAGCCAGTCGAGGTTCTCCTCCACGCCGGGGCGGGAGAGGTTGTCGAGCAGCCACACCGGGCGGCCGTCGCGGGCCAGCCGGTGGGCGAGGTTGGTGCCGATGAAGCCGCAGCCGCCGGTGATCACCACCCGCCCGGCGCCGCGGTCGATCTCGCGCAGGGTCATACCGTCAGCCCCCTTCTCGCCAGCTCGCCGGAGGCCTCGGCCACCCGGTCGTGCGCCACCTGCCCCTCGAGCCAGCCGGAGAGCTCGGCGAGCCCCTCCTCGAGCTCCACCCGCGGCTCGTAGCCGAGCGTGCGGCGGGCGAGGCCGACGTCGGCGAAGCAGTGGCGGATGTCGCCCACGCGGTAGCGGCCGGTGACCTCCGGCGCCACCTCCTCGCGGCCCATCACCGTGCCCAGCGCGGCGGCGACCTCGCGCACCGTGTAGCTCTTCCCCGAGCCGACGTTGAGCACCTGGCCGGCGGCGGCCGGGGTGTCGAGCGCCAGCCGGCAGGCGCGGGCGACGTCCGAGACGTGGACGAAGTCGCGCCGCTGCTCGCCGTCCTCGAAGACCAGCGGCGGCCGGCCGTTGAGGAAGCGGGCGGCGAAGATCGCCAGCACGCCGGTGTAGGGGTTCGACAGCGCCTGCCGGGTGCCGTAGACGTTGAAGAAGCGGAGCGCCACCGTCGGGACGCCGTAGGCGGCGCCGACCAAGAGGCACAGCCGCTCCTGGTCGTACTTCGACAGCGCGTAGACCGAGGCGAGGTCGGGCGCCTTGTCCTCCGGCGTCGCCACCGGGGTCAGCCGCTCGCCGCGCGGGCCGGGCGGCTCCCACTCGTGGCGCTCGAGCTGCTGGCGCGAGCGCCGCACCTGCTCGACCGGCCGGCCCTCGGCGTCGCGGTAGAGGCCCTCGCCGTAGACGCTCATCGAGGAGGCGACGACCAGCCGCTCGACCGGCCGGTCGGCGTCGCGGCGGGCGACCAGCGCCTCGAGCAGCACCGCGGTGCCGAGGTTGTTCGTCGCCGTGTAGCGGGCGATCTCGTACATGCTCTGGCCGACGCCGACGGCGGCGGCGAAGTGGTAGACCGCCTCGACGCCGTCGAGCGCGCGCTCGACCGCCGCGCGGTCGCCGACGTCGCCGACCACCAGCTCGACCTCGTCGGCGAGGTAGGGCGGCCGCCCGCCGTGCTCGGCCAGGCCGCCGTGCACCTGCTCGTCGAGGCTGTCGAGGACGCGCACGGGATGGCCGGCGGCGAGGAGCTCGTCCGCCAGGTGCGAGCCGATGAAGCCGGCGCCGCCGGTGATCAGCACCCGGCCCTTCACGAGCGCCCCCCGGCCACGTCACAGGATCTGCGTGCCGATCGCCACATGCTGTCCTCCCTCCCGTTGTCGGTTCCGCTGGCGCGGGGGCCGTGCCGTGGGGCAAGGCCGTTCGCCCCGCCTCCTGACGCAACGGCTGTGCCACCTGCCGCGGAGCGGCGCAAAGGGGCGCCATGCCGCGGGAAATCGCGCGCCGCGATCGGGAAAACCGGCGCACGGAGACCGACGCGGCCGGCGTGTGTAGAAGTTGCAGCTCCTGCAGCGCGGTCAGAAGCGGCGCAGGGCGAGGAAGGTGAGCGACACGCCGCCGGGGTCGTCCTCGTCGAAGAAGCCGGCGGCGCCGCCCTCGGGGAAGGCGCCGGGGAAGGTCGACCAGCGGAGCTCGCCGCCGAAGCGCCAGCGGGCGTCGGGCGGCTGCCGGCGGAGGCCGAGGACGACGCTGCCGCCGGGATCCGTGCCGCCCTCCTCGTCGAAGTCGGTCTCGTCCGTCCAGTCGAGGAGCGACGGCCCGAGGCCGGCGTAGAGGTCCCATCGCGCCGTCGGGCGGAAGCGGTAGGCGAGGGTGAGGTGGAGCGGGACCATCGTCAGCTCCTCGTCGACCCCGGTGCCGATCGGCGGATCGGTGAGGAGCACCCGCTCGCCCTCGACGACGCCGTAGTCGACCGAGGCGGCGAAGCGCCAGCGGGCGCGCCAGTCGGCCTCGAGCTGGACGCCCACGCGGGGCATCGGATCGCCGAACACGGCCTCGTAGGCGTCCGGGGAGTTGACCATCTCGAAGAGCCCGCCGCGCGGCCCCCAGGACCAGGCGGTGGAGGGGCGGCCGGCGGCGGGGGACTCCTCCTGCGCGGCGGCGGGCGCCGCCGCGAAGACGGCGGAGACGAGGAGGGCGGCGGCGGACGACACGGTCGGACGGTTCTTCCTCATCGCCGTCTCCTCAGAAGGTGAGCCCGACGCCGCGGTGGGCCGCCGCCGCGTCGAGCAGGCCCCGGCCGGTCTCCTGGTCAAGGTCGGGCGGGCCGAGGTCGCGGGCGGTGGCCTCGAGCATGGCGCGCACCGCCTCGGGGTCGTCGACGCCGAGCGCGACGAGGAGCGCCGCGGCGCCGGCGACGTGCGGCGCGGCGAACGAGGTGCCGGTGGCCCAGAAGGCGCCGTAGATCGTCTCGCCGTTCCGCGGGTCGTGCAGGAAGCTGGTGGCGAGGATGCCGTCGCGGCGGTCGCCGGAGATCTCGCGGTTGTCGCCGCCGCCGGGAGCGACGAGGTCGAGCCCGGGGCCGAAGTTGGAGTACGAGGCGCGCCGGTCGTCGAAGGCGGTGGCGCCGACGGCGATCGCCTGCGGCAGCCGCGCCGGGAAGGCGACGTCGCGGCCGAGCTCGTCCTCGAACACGTCGTCCTCCGCCTCGTTGCCGGCCGCCGCCACCACCACCACGCCGGCGCGCGCCGCCGCCGCCACCGCCTCGGCCATCACGCGGGCGCCGCTGGTGCCGCCCAGGCTGAGGTTGATCACCCGCGCCCCCTCGCCGATCGCGAAGTGGATGCCCTCGGCGATGTCGGAGGTGAGGCCGAAGCCGTCGACGTCGAGCACCCGCACCGGCAGGATGCTCACCCGCGGCGCCACCGAGGCGCCGGCGAGCCCGTTGTTCACCGTCGCCGCGATGATCGAGGCGACGAAGGTGCCGTGGCCGAAGCGCAGCGACTGGAACGGGCGCTCGGGATCGGCCGCGCTCCCCTCGTCCCACGCCGGCCCGCCGTCGACGAGGTCGAGCCCGGGCAGGACGAGGGTGCCCTCGAGGTCGGGCGCCGTGCGCGCCGGGAAGGCGGCGCCGCCGCCCGCGGCGACGCCGGTGTCGAGCACCGCCACCACCACCCCGGCGCCGTCGGTGGGGTTGCGGTCGAGCGCCTCCTCGACGCCGACGCGCTGGAAGTGCCACTGGAGCGGGAACAGCGGATCGTTCGGCGCCGCCGCGGCGACCACCCGCCGGGCGGCGGCGCCGACCAGCGGATCGGTCTCCGCCCACAGCACCTCCGCGCGGCCGGAGAGCCGCACCGCCAGCTCCTCCGGCGTCTTCCCCGGCGTCACCTCCACCCGCGCGAAGCCGCCGAAGCGCGCCGGCCGCAGCGCGCGGCCGCCGGCGCCGCGGGCGATGCGCTCCGCCTCGCCGGCGGCGAGCGGGCCCCGGAAGCGCACCAGCACGTGCCCGGCGGCCCGCC
>DATABP010000294.1:0-6251 GCA_036259515.1 Thermoanaerobaculia bacterium
ACGGCGAACCCCACCCGGGCCAGCGCCGCCACGGTCGCCGCCCCGATTCCCGAGCTGGCGCCGGTGACCACCGCCACCCGGCCCGCCGCGCCGCCCTCCGCCGCGCCGCCGCCTCCCGTCACTCCTCGTCCCCGGAGAACAGCGTCCGCACCAGCCAGTTGGCGAGCGCGATGATCAGCCCGCCGAGGATCGCCGGCAGGCAGCCGTCGACCTCGAGCCCGGAGAGGAGCCACGCCGCCAGCGCGAACATCGCGCCGTTGATCACCAGGTAGAAGAGCCCCAGGGTGAGGATCACCAGCGGCAGCGACAAGAGCGACACCAGCGGCTTGACCAGCAGGTTGATCAGCCCGATCACCAGCCCGACGAGCAGCAGGTAGAGCCAGCCCCCCTGGTAGTGGACGCCGGGGACCACCGCCGCGGCGAGCAGGATGGCGCCGCAGTTGGCCAGCACCTGCAGGACGGCTCGGATCATCCTTCCTCCCCTCCTCCCTCGCCGGCGGCGGCGCGGGCCGCCCGCACCACCCGGCGCTCGTTGTCGAAGGTCAGCGCCGCCTCCGCCTCGTCCCAGGGCAGCCAGGCGGCGCGCTCGACCTCGTGCGGGTCGTAGTCGTCGGTCGAGCCGGAATCGTAGTCGAGGAGGAAGTAGTCGACCCGCTTGTGGACGCGCGCCCCGGGACGGGCGAACCAGTAGTCGATCGCCGGCAGCGGGGCGCGCACCCGGCCGGCGACGCCGGTCTCCTCGCGCACCTCGCGCACCGCCGCCTCCTCCGCCGTCTCGCCGCTCTCGACGCGCCCCTTGGGGAGCTGCCAGCGACCGCCGGAGACGGCGATCAGCAGCACCTCGCCGCCGCGCACCACCACGCCGCCGGCGGAGCGCTGGTCCTCGACCGGCGGTCGCCTGGGCGCGGGCACGGCCGCCTCAGTTGGCGTCGTCGTCGGAGCCGGTGAAGGTCCACGACGGCAGCGTCTCGGGGTCGACGCCCAGCGAGCGCAGCGCCGCCGCCCACGCCGCCTCGGGGCTGGACGAGAACACCAGGTCGGGATCGACCGGCGCCACCAGCCAGTCGTTGCGCAGGACCTCCTCGATGAGTTGCCCCTCGCCCCAGCCGGCGTAGCCGAGGAAGAGCCGGAAGCGCGGCGGCGGCGCGGCGGCGAGGTGGCCGAGGTCGGCGATGTGCTGGGTGAGCGCCACCCCCGGCGCCACCCGGCTCGCCGCCTGGAGGCCGCCCGGGCCGCCGTCGCCCATGCCGTGGCCGGCGAGGACGCCGTTGCCGCCCTCGGGCGGGGAGAAGAGCACGGTGCCGAGCTGCGGCTGCACCGGGCCGCCGAAGTGGGTCAGCGCCCCTGCCTCGCCGGTCCACGGGATCTCCATCCCCTCGAGGATCTCGCCCACCGAGATGCCGGTCGGCCGGTTGACGATCAGCCCCAGGGAGCCCTCGTCGTCGTGGTGGATCAGGAGCACCAGGCTCTTGTTGAAGAAGGGGTCGACGACCTGGGGGAGCGCCACCAGGAGCACCGGCGCGTCGAGGTCGGGATGGTCGGCGGCCATGGCGCGCAGTCTACCGCTTGCGGCGCGGCGGGTCGGGGCGGTGGCAGGGGCTGTGCTAGGGTTTCGACGCGGCGCCGCGCCGGACCCGGCCGAGCCGTCAACCCGTCAGCCCGCGGCCTCATCCCCGCGACAGCGCACCGCCGGTGGCCGCCCGTCCTCGCCCCGGCGCGCCGGGCCGCCGCGGGCCGGCTTGGAGACCACGAGCCTCGCGATGAAGAACTCGTTCGGAGCCCTCCACCACCTCGACGCCGGCGGCCGCCGCTTCCGGGTCGCCCACCTGCCGGCGCTGGAGCGCCGCGGGCTGCCGGTCGCGCGCCTGCCCTTCGCGCTCAAGGTGCTGCTCGAGAACCTGCTGCGCCGCGAGGGCGACGGCGTCGGCGCCGACGACGTCGAGGCGCTGGCGCGCTGGCGGCCCGAGGACGTGCCCTCGCGCGAGATCGCCTTCATGCCCGCCCGCGTGCTGCTCCAGGACTTCACCGGCGTGCCGGCGGTGGTCGACCTCGCGGCGATGCGCGACGCGATGGTGGCGTTGGGCGGCGACCCCAAGCGGATCAACCCGCTGCAGCCGGCCGAGCTGGTGATCGACCACTCGGTGCAGGTCGACGAGTACGGCACCGCCGCCGCCTTCCTGATCAACGCCGAGCGCGAGATGGAGCGCAACCGCGAGCGCTACGCCTTCCTGCGCTGGGGGCAGCGGGCGTTCGACAACTTCCGCGTCGTGCCGCCGGACACCGGGATCGTCCACCAGGTCAACCTCGAGTACCTGGCGCGGGTGGTGATGAGCGGCGCCCCCGGCGAGGGCGGCGAGCCGCCCTTCGCCTACCCGGACACCCTGGTCGGCACCGACTCGCACACCACGATGGTCAACGGCCTGGGCGTCCTCGGCTGGGGCGTCGGCGGCATCGAGGCCGAGGCGGCGATGCTCGGCCAGCCGATCTCCATGCTCATCCCGCAGGTGGTCGGCTTCCGGCTGACCGGCGCGCTTCCCGAGGGCGCCACGGCGACCGACCTGGTGCTCACCGTCACCGAGATGCTGCGCTCCAAGGGTGTGGTCGGCAAGCTGGTCGAGTTCTACGGCCCCGGCGTCTCCGAGCTCGGCCTCGCCGACCGCGCGACGATCGCCAACATGGCGCCCGAGTACGGCGCCACCTGCGGCATCTTCCCGGTCGACCGCGTGGCGCTCGACTACCTGCGCTTCACCGGCCGGCCGGAGGAGCTGGTCGCCCTGGTCGAGGCGTACTGCAAGGAGCAGGGCCTCTTCCACACCGCCGAGGCGCCGGAGGCGGAGTACTCGGACACGCTGGCGCTCGACCTCGGCACGGTCGAGCCGTCGCTCGCCGGCCCGCGGCGGCCGCAGGACCGGGTGACGCTGGCGGCGGTGCCGGAGTCGTTCCGCGGGCAGCTCGACAAGCTGATCGGGCCGGCCCCGGCGGCCGGGCGGAGCGGCGGCGGCCTGCCCGTCGCCGGCGCGGGCGGGGGCGGCGGCGTGGCGGTGGCCGAGCCGGAGGTCGAGGTGCTCGCCGCGGGCGGCGTCCGCGTCGCCTCGTCGCGCCGGCCGGGCGAGAGCTTCGTCCTCGACCACGGCTCGGTGGTCATCGCCGCGATCACCTCCTGCACCAACACCTCGAACCCGTCGGTGATGGTCGCCGCCGGCCTCCTGGCGAAGAAGGCGGTCGAGCGCGGCCTGTCGGTGCGGCCGTGGGTCAAGACCAGCCTGGCGCCGGGCTCGAAGGTGGTCACCCGCTACCTCGCCGAGGCGGGCCTCACCCCCTACCTCGAGGCGCTCGAGTTCCACCTCGTCGGCTACGGCTGCACCACCTGCATCGGCAACTCGGGGCCGCTCGACCCGGCGGTCTCGCGCGGCATCGAGGCCGGGCGGCTGGCGACCGTCTCGGTGCTCTCCGGCAACCGCAACTTCGAGGGCCGCATCAACTCCGAGGTGCGGGCGAACTACCTCGCCTCGCCGCCGCTGGTCGTCGCCTACGCGCTCGCCGGGCGGATCGACGTCGATCTCACCAGCGAGCCGCTCGGCACCGGGAGCGACGGCCGGCCGGTCTACCTCCGCGACGTGTGGCCGTCGCAGCGCGAGATCGCCGAGACCGTCGGCCGGGCGCTCCGGGCGGAGATGTTCCGCAGCGAGTACGCCTCGGTGTTCGCCGGCGACGAGCGGTGGAACGCGCTGCCGGTGCCCGAGGGCGACACCTACCGCTGGGACGACGGGTCGACCTACGTCAAGCACCCGCCGTACTTCGAGGGCATGGGCCGGGAGCCCGAGCCGGTGGCCGACGTGCGCGGCGCCCGCGTGCTGGCGCTCCTCGGCGACTCGATCACCACCGACCACATCTCGCCCGCCGGCGCGATCAAGGCGTCGAGCCCGGCCGGCAAGTACCTCGTCGAGCGCGGCGTCGCCCCCCGCGACTTCAACTCCTACGGCTCGCGGCGCGGCAACCACGAGGTGATGATGCGCGGCACCTTCGCCAACGTGCGGCTGCGCAACCGGCTGGTGCCGGAGATCGAGGGCGGCTTCACCCTCCACCTGCCCGACGGCGAGCCGATGAGCCTGTTCGACGCCGCCATGCGTTACCAGGAGGAGGGGGTGCCGCTGGTCATCCTCGCCGGCCAGGAGTACGGCACCGGATCGTCGCGCGACTGGGCGGCGAAGGGGCCGCGGCTCCTGGGCGTGCGCGCGGTGATCGCCCGGAGCTACGAGCGCATCCACCGCTCGAACCTGGTCGGCATGGGGGTGGCGCCGCTCGAGTTCCTGCCCGGGGAGAGCGCCGAGTCGCTGGGGCTCGACGGGCGCGAGAGCTTCGACGTGATCGGGCTGGCGGCGGGGGCGGCGGACGGCTTCGCCGGCGGCCGCGAGGTCGAGGTGGTCGCCCGCCGCGACGACGGCGGCGAGACCCGCTTCCGCGCCCGGGTGCGCCTCGACACCCCGCAGGAGGTCGAGTACTACCGCCACGGCGGCATCCTGCAGTACGTCCTGCGCTCGCTGCTGTAAGCTGAGCGAAAAGCTTCGAGCCGAACGAAAAAGCCCCGTGTCGGGGAGGGACCGACACGGGGGGAGGAGAGGGAGCTGAAGGAGAGAATCGGAGCCTGGTCGGCTCCGCCGGACGGGCCAACTCCCGAGGACCCGTCCGATCGTGACAACGCCTTGACGGTCAACGGGATTCCCGTCCCCGCGCCGGCTGGTGGCAAGGTTGCATGCGGCGCCGGCGTTGCCGCCGCCCCCGGGAAAGCGGCCGCGCGGTGAGCCGCCGCGTCTACCTCACCGGCGCCACCGGCTACATCGGCCAGCCGCTGGCGCTCCGTCTCGCCGCCGCCGGCCACGAGGTGCGGGCGCTGGTGCGGGCCTCCAGCGACCCGGCCCGGGTGGCGAGCCTCGTCGACGGCGGCGTCGCCTGCTTCCCCGGCGACCTCGCCGACCGCGCCTCCCTCCGCGAGGGCATGTCCGGCGCCGACTGGGTGGTCCACGCCGCCGCCGAGCTCGACCCCGCCGCCCCCGCCGAGCGGATGCGCGAGGCGAACGTCGCCGGCGCGGAGAACGTCGCCTCGCTGGCCTCCAAGCTGGGCACCGGGCGCTTCCTCCTGCTGTCGTCGATCGCCGCCTTCGCCGGCTCGCCGGACGACGGCACGCCGGCCAGCGAGGAGACCCCCCGCCGCCCCGACCCGCCGAGCCTCTACTCGGCCACCAAGCGGGCCGGCGAGGACGCGGTGCGGGCTTGGGCGGCGCGCGGCGGGCTGCGGCTCAACGTCGTCTGGCCGAGCCTGGTCTACGGCCCGCCGGGGAAGAAGCGGGGGACGAACGCGCTGCTTCGACGCTACGCCAAGGGGCGGGTGCCGGTGGTGGTCGGCGCCGACCGGCGGTCGTCGTGGATCTACCTCGAGGACCTGATCGAGGGCCTCCTGCGGGTGATCGAGCGGGCGCCGGCCGGGCGCGACTTCCTGATGACCGGCGACGTGGCGACCGTCGGCTCGGTGGTGCGGCGGGTGGTCGCGCTGGCCGGCGTGCGGCCGCCGCGCTGGTCGCTGCCGGTGCCGGTGGCCAAGGCGGCGCTGGCGCTGGCGACGCCCTACTACCGGCTGCGCGGCTGGCGCCCGCCGGCCTCCGCCGACCAGCTCGACAGCCTGGCCCGCCACTGGGCCTTCGACGACGCCCGCGCCCGGCGCGAGCTCGACTGGCGTCCGCGCACGCTCGACGAGGGGCTGCCCGAGACGATCCGGCACCTCGTCGCGGCGTAGCGCGCCGGGAATTTCGCGGCCCGCCGCGCCGTCTCGGAAGCTGGGCCGCCGGCGCCGCGCCGCCCGCCCGATCCCTCGACGCCATGTTCACCGTCTTCAAGGACTTCCAGTTCTCCGCCGCGCACTCGATCCGCGGCCACCGGGGCGAGTGCCGGCACCTCCACGGTCACAACTACCGGGTGCGGGTGCACGCCGCGGCGGCCGAGCTCGACGAGATCGGCATGGTGGTCGACTTCGCGGACCTCAAGGAGGTCGTCTCCGAGGTGCTCGGCCCGTTCGACCACCGGGTGATCGACCAGGTGCCGCCCTTCGACCGCGTCAACACCACCGCCGAGCTCCTCTCCCGCTACGCCGCCGAGGAGGTCGACCGCCTGCTCGCCGCCCGCTTCGGAGGCCGGGTGCGGGTGGCGAAGGTCGAGGTGTGGGAGAACGAGTCGTCGTGCGCGATCTACGAGCCGCC
>DATABP010000295.1:0-7809 GCA_036259515.1 Thermoanaerobaculia bacterium
CGTCGGCCGACACGTCCGCCGTCGACGGTTCGTCGGCCACAGCCCGCCCGGCCCAGGTCTCCTCGCGCAGGTCCTCGGCCAGCGGATCGCCGTCGTTGCCGCGCTCGTTCGCCACGCCGACACCGACTCTATTCCTCGCCCGGCGGACGGTCAAATCACGCGCCTCCAGTCGCTTCGCCGGCGAGCACCATGGCGCGCCGACGCACCGCAGGGGCGAGCCGCAAATCCCGGGCCAGCGCCGAGAGGTCGGCCTTGGCGAGGTGCGGCAGGAGGCGGAGGGCGACGGCCACCGGCGTCGCCGGATTGCGCGCCAGCGCCCGGCGCACCTCGGCGCGCACGCCCCAGCGGCGGTCGGCGGCGACCGCGGCGAGCGCCGCCGGCGCCGCCCGCTGGCGGGAGATCATCGGCAGGAGCGCGCCCTCGGTGAGCCGCGGGTTGTCGAGCAGCGCGGCGACGACGCGCGGGTCCGCCTCGTCGCGGAAGCGGGCGACGAGCCCGGGCCCGGCGCCGCGGGCGATCGAGGTGCGCTCGCCGGCCGACAGCCCGGGGAGTCGCTCGGCGAGGAGCAGGTCGGCGGCGCGGCGCACCACCGGCGCCAGGCGGACGTCGCGCCCGGCCGCCACCAGGTCGCGCCAGGGGAGGCCGGGGAGGAGGCGGCGGGCGAGGGCCTCCGGCGCGCGGGGGTGGAGCGCCACGGCCCGGGCCACCTCCCGTGACGCCCCGAGCGGCGCCCGCGCCGCCAGCCTCTCCACGCCGCGGCCGTCGAGGTGGGGGTTGGCGAGCGCGGCGAGCGCCTCCTCCGGGCTCCACGGCTCGCCGCCGGCGGCGAGCAGCGCGGCGAGCTCCTCGCCGCCGGCCTCGCGCAGGCGGTGGCGGAGCGGCCGGGCGGCCGGCTCCTCCGCCTCGTCGTCCGCGCGCTGCCAGGGATCGCCCACCGCCGGCGCATGCTATCGTTCCGCTCCCTCATGCAGCTTCCGGACGACCTCGCCTCCCCCCTCGAAGCCCGCGATTTCGACGCCCTCGAAGAGGCCTGGCTGGAGCGCCTCGAGGCGCAGCCGGACGACGCCGCCGTCTTCGCCGCCACCGCCCGCCGCCTCGCCGCCGACGGCGAGGAGGAGCGCGCCCGCTCGCTCCTCGAGCTGGCCGCCACCGAGCTCGCCGCCCGCGGCCTGTGGCGCGCGCGACTCGACCTCCTGCGCCGCGCCGGCGCCGTGCTGCTCGAGCCCGACCGCCGCCACCCGGAGATCGTCGGCACGCTCGAGAAGCTCCACGGCGACCGCCCCTCCTTCGCCGAGCTCGCCGAGCACGTCGGCCTCCACCGCGCCACCCACGACCTGTCGAAGACCTGGGACAAGGTCGAGCGCCTCGAGCAGCTGCTCGCCCGCGACGTCGGCACGGTGGTGGCGATGGACGGCCGCGGCGTCGGCCGCGTCGTCGAGGCGAACATCCAGCTCTCCAGCTTCAAGGTCGACTTCTCCGGGCACGCGCCGCTCAACGTCGGCTTCCGCGCCGCGCCGAAGATGCTCGAGCCGCTGCCGCCCGGCCACCTCCTGCGCCGCAAGCTCGAGGAGCCCGAGGCGCTGCGCGAGCTGGCGAAGAGCGATCCGCCGGGCCTCCTGCGCATCGTGCTCGAGAGCCGGGGCCGGCCGCTGACCGCCGGCGAGATCCGCGCCGACCTCTCCGGCGTCGTCTCCGAGGCCGCCTGGAGCTCGTTCTGGGCCGCGGCGCGCAAGCACCCGCAGGTGGTGGTCGGCGGCAAGGGCCGGCAGACCTACGCCTGGGCGGCGTCGAGCGGCCACGCGGTCGAGGCGGTGTGGGAGAGCTTCGCCCGCGCCGATCCGAGGAAGCAGATCGAGCTCCTCCGCCGCGAGGCCGACCGCGAGCCGGCGCTCGCCGGGCGCATGGCCGACACCCTCGCCGCCGCCGCCCGCAAGGCGGTCGCCACCGACCCCGGTCTCGCCTTCGAGATCGCCGCCGCCCTGGAGCGGGTCGGCCGCGCGTCGCAGGCGCCGGAGGACGCGCCGGAGCGGCTGGTCGAGGGCTCGCGCTCGCGGGTCGACGTGCTCCTCTCCGGCATCGCCGACCGCCAGCTCCGCGAGCGGGCGCTCGAGCTGGTGCGCCGCGACCGCGACGACTGGCGCGCCGTCTTCCTCGACCGCCTCGGCCGCGAGGAGGACCCGCGGGTGCTCGACGCGATGGCCGACGCGCTCGCCGGAGAGGGCGACGAGGAGACGGCCCGCGCCCTCAGCCGCTTCCTCGACGGCGCGGTGGCCCAGCCGCACCGCCACCCCGCCGCCTTCGCCTGGCTCGCCGAGCGCGCCGGCCGCGACGAGGCGCTCCGCCGCCGGAGCCCGCAGCGCCTCTTCCAGCAGATCCTGGGCGCCGGCCACCGCGACGAGCTGGCGCCCTACCGCCTGCGCCTCCGCGCCCTCGCCGAGACCGGCGGCACCCTCCCCCGCCTGCTGCCCGACCTCACCGAGGACCAGGCCGCCGCGGCGGCCGACGCGGTCCACCGCTCGGCGCTGCTCGAGGACTACCAGCGCGAGGCGCTCGCCCGCGCCGTCGAGCTGCGCTTCCCGTCGCTCACCGCCGCCGCCGACGCCGCCTCGGAGACGATCTACGCGCTGCCCGCCTCGATCGCCGCCAAGCGCGCCGAGCTCGACCACATCGCCCGCGTCGAGCTGCCGGCCAACCGCAAGGCGATCGAAGAGGCGCGCGCGATGGGCGACCTGCGCGAGAACTTCGAGTACAAGTCGGCCCGCCAGCGCCACGAGGTGCTCTCCGCGATGGCGACCCAGCTCTCCCGCGACCTCGGCCGCGTGCGCCCCCTCGACCTCGACCAGGTCGACACCTCCGAGGTCCGCGTCGGCACCCGCGTCACCCTCGCCGGCGCCGCCGGCGAGCGCACCTTCACCGTCCTCGGCCCCTGGGAGAGCGACCCCGAGCGGGGAGTGATCTCCTACGAGTCCGACCTCGGCAAGAGCCTGCTCGGCAAGGCGGTGGGCGACGAGGTGGCGGTGGAGGGCGCCCCGGCGCGGGTGGCGGGGATCGCGGTGGCCGAGGCGTAGGCCCGGCTCGGCGGACGGCTCAGCGACCCGTCCCGGCGGCGGCGCGGCGGGCGGCGCGCCGGGCGCGGGCGACGTGGCGGGCGACCTCGCGGTCGAGCAGCCGGCCGTGGTCGCTCCCCCAGCCGGTCAGCTTCGACACCGGCCTCCCCTCGTGGTCGAGCACCAGGTAGGTCGGCCAGGAGGAGACCCCGAACGCCTCGCTCAACCGGTAGCTGCCGTCCCAGATCTGCGGCCACGGCAGCCCTTCCTCGGCGAGGTAGGTCTCCAGCGCCTCGCGGTCCCGGTCGGCGCTCACCCCGACCAGCGCGAAGGGCGCCCCCTCCATCCGCCGGTGCAGCCGCTCGAGGTGCGGCGTCGCCTCGCGGCACGGCTCGCACCACGTCGCCCAGAAGTCGAGCAGCACCACCTCCCCCCGCAGCTCCGCGAAGTCCACCTTCCGCCCGTCGAGCGCGGTGGGCGAAAGACCTTCCGGGATCGGCGGGACCTCCGGCTCGGCGGCGCCGGCGGCGAGGGCGAGGAGCAGCGAGACGAGCAGCACGAGGAGCGGGATGCGTGTCCTGTTCATGATGCTGCGAATTCTACAACGTCACCACCCGCTCCGCCTGCCGGATCAGCCGGTGGAAGGTCGGCCAGCCGACGATGGCGTCGACCTTCGCCTGGACGGCGGCGGGATCGAGGCCGAGGATGCGCACCGAGGCCGAGCAGGCGTAGAGGCGGAGGCGGCCCTGCTCGCGGCCGACGGCGAGGAGCGAGGACAGCGGCGGCAGGCCGAGGGCGTCGAGGCGATCGGGCGGGACCGGCGGCGCCGGCTGGGGGGCGTCCCAGCGGCCGGCGGCCCAGGCGGCGAGCGCGTCGAAGAAGAGCGCCACCGCCACCTCCTGCCCCGCCGCCACCGCCGAGGCGGCGAGCGAGGAGACCTGGAAGCGCGCCCGCCAGGCGTCGTCGTGGGCGAGGACGAGGAGCGGCGCCGGCGCCGGCGGAGGGTCGCCGCTCATCGCCGCCTCCGGCTACCCCGCCGCGCCCTGGGAGATCGCGCCATCCTCCCCCACCGTCCACACGTCGCCGCGGCGCAGGAGCTCGTCGAGCGAGCCGTCGCCCTGGCGCCGTCGGGCGTCTTCGATCTGGGCGAGGACGCCCTGTTCGTAGGTGAGGTCGGGGACGGCGCGGAGGACGCCCAAGGGGGTCGGCAGGTCGGGCGGGCCGAGCTGGGCGGCGAGCCAGGCGAGCTGGGGATCGGTCTCGTCCCACACCACCAGCTCGCCAGGGGAGACGCCGCCGTCGCCCACCGGCACCGCCTCCGGGCGCAGGCCGGCGAGGCGGATGCCCTTCCGCGCGCCCTTGTCGCCGAACACCAGCGGCTTGCCGTGCTCGAGGTAGACCACCGACGACTCGCGGTTCTCCTTGTCGGTGATGTAGGAGAAGGCGCGGTCGTTGAAGATGTTGCAGTTCTGGTAGATCTCGACGAAGGCGGCGCCGGGGTGGGCGGCGGCGCGGCGCAGCGTCTCCTTGAGGTGCGGCAGGTAGATGTCGACGCTGCGGGCGACGAAGGTGGCGCCGGCGCCGAGCGCCAGGGCGAGCGGGTTGAAGGGGTTGTCGACCGAGCCGGACGGGGTCGAGGCGGTGCGCTTGCCGCGCTCTGAGGTCGGCGAGTACTGGCCCTTGGTCAGGCCGTAGATCCGGTTGTTGAACATCAGGATCTTGAGGCCGACGTTCCGGCGCAGGGCGTGGATGAGGTGGTTGCCGCCGATCGACAGCGCGTCGCCGTCGCCGGTCGCCACCCACACCTCGAGCTCCGGCCGCGACACCTTGAGCCCGGAGGCGATCGCCGGCGCCCGCCCGTGGATGGTGTGGAAGCCGTAGGTCTCCATGTAGTACGGGAAGCGCGACGAGCAGCCGATGCCGGAGATCACCACGAAGCGCTCGCGCGGGATGCCGAGCTCGGGGAAGACCGACTGCACCGCCTTCAGGATCGCGTAGTCGCCGCAGCCGGGGCACCAGCGGACCTCCTGGTCGGTGGCGAAGTCCTTGGCGGTCAGCGCGGGGGTGACGGCTTCGGCGGTCATCGGGTGGCTCCCAGGAGGGTGCGGATCTTGGCCAGGATCTCGGAGCGGAAGAACGGCCGCCCCTGGACCTTCGGGTAGCCGACGACGTCGATCAGGTAGCGCGCCCGGAGCAGGAGGGCGAGCTGGCCGCGGTTCATCTCCGGCACCAGCACGCGCTCGAAGCGGCCGAGGACCTCGCCCAGGTCGAGCGGCAGGGGGTTCAGGTGCCGCAGGTGGACGCGGGAGACCGACAGCCCCTCCTCGCGGGCCATGCGCACGGCGCCCTCGATGGCGCCGGCCGTCGAGCCCCAGCCGACGACCAGGAGGTCGCCGCCCTCGGGGTCGCCGTGCACCGCGGTCGGCGGGATGCCGCGCGCCACCCGCTCCACCTTCTCGGCGCGGAGCTGCACCATCCGCTCGTGGTTCGCGGGATCGTAGGAGACGTTGCCGGTCACGTCCTCCTTCTCCAGACCGCCGATGCGGTGCTCGAGCCCCGCCGTCCCCGGCACCGCCCACGGCCGGGCCAGCGTCTCCGGGTTCCGGCGGTAGGGGGCGAAGGCGTGGCCGTTGCCGCTCGCGCCGCCGGAGTGGCCGTTCGAGGCGAACTCGACCCGCAGGTCGGGGAGCGCACCGACCTCCGGCAGCCGCCAGGGCTCCGAGCCGTTGGCGAGGTAGCCGTCCGAGAGCAGCACCACCGGCACCATGTGGGCGAGCGCGATGCGCACCGCCTCGAGCGCGGCGTCGAAGCAGTCGGCGGGCGACGACGCGGCGACGATCGGCACCGGCGACTCGCCGTTGCGCCCGAACATCACCTGCAGGAGGTCGCTCTGCTCGGTCTTGGTCGGCAGCCCGGTCGACGGCCCGCCGCGCTGCACGTCGACCACCACCAGCGGCAGCTCGGCCATCACCGCCAGGTTCATCGCCTCGGCCTTGAGCGCGATCCCCGGCCCGGACGACGCGGTCACCGCCAGCGCGCCGCCGAACGAGGCGCCGATGGCGGCGGAGACGGCGGCGATCTCGTCCTCCGCCTGGAAGGTGGTCACCCCGAACTGCTTGAGGCCCGACAGCTCGTGGAGGAGCGACGAGGCCGGGGTGATCGGGTAGGCGCCGAGGAAGAGCGGCAGCCCGCTCCGCCGGCTGGCGGCGACCAGGCCGAGCGCCAGCGCGGTGTTGCCGAGCACGTTGCGGTAGACGCCGGGGGCGAGACGCGCCGGCTCCACCTCGTAGCGCACCTGGAAGACCTCGGTCGTCTCGGCGAAGTTGAAGCCCGTCTTGAGCACCTGGACGTTGGCGGCGGCGAGCTCCGGCTTCCGGGCGAACTTGCGCTCCAGCCAGCCGATCGTCGGCTCGAGCGGACGCGAGAACATCCAGTACACCATCCCCAGCGCGAAGACGTTCTTCGCCCGGTCCTTCGACTTGGTGTCGAGCGGCGCGCCCTCGAGCGTGCGGCGGGTCAGGGTGGTCAGCTCGACCGGGTAGAGCCGGTAGCCGGCCAGCGAGCCGTCCTCGAGCGGGTTCGAGGCGTAGCCGGCCTTCGCCAGGTTGCGCTCGTTGAACTCGTCGACGTTGACGATCAGGACGCCCGACGGCTTGAGGTCGCCGAGCTCCTTCATGAGCGCCGCCGGGTTCATCGCCACCAGCACGTCCGGCTGGTCGCCGGGCGTGTGGATGTCGTGGTCGGCGATGCGCACCTGGAAGGCCGAGACGCCCGCCATCGTGCCGGCGGGGGCGCGGATCTCGGCCGGGAAGTCGGGCAGCGTCGACAGGTCGTTGCCGACCAGCGCCGAGGTGGTGGTGAACTGGCTGCCGGTGAGCTGCATGCCGTCGCCGGAGTCGCCGGCGAAGCGGATCACCACCTCGCGGAAGCGCTCGACTTCGTGCGCGCGCGGTCGCTCGGAAGGGTCGGAGAGAACGGTCGACATCTCGATGGGTCCCCCGCAAATCGCCTGGAACAAAGGCTCTTGCCGGATCGTAGCAGAGCCCTACCGGGGCAACGAGGGGGCGGGGCGGGCGATTCCACCGAGCTCCGCCGCCAGCACCTCGCGGGTGCCTTCCGGGCCGGTCAGCCGCAGCCAGAGCGGCCCGCCGTCCGGCGCCAGCTCGATGGCGAAGGCGACGAACGGGCAGCAGCGCCGCTCGTTGTCGACGAACCGGGCGACGTCGGCGAGCGCCGCGGCCGGGAAGCGGAGCGCGAGGCCGTCGGGAAGGTCGCGCCGCTCCTCGGCGTCGGCGAAGAGGCGCGCGCCGAGGGCGGCGTGGGCCTCCCTCTCCTCGGGCGGGACGGCGTCGGGACGGCAGGCGAGCGGCAGGTGGCGTGGACGGTCCATCCCCGAAGCGTAGCCGAGCGGAGGGACGCGAGCCGGCGGCGGTTGCGAACACACGAACGGGTGCGCGCGCTGTGCTATAACCGCCCGCATCGTGAAGCGCGCCAGCGCAGCGGCCGTCCTGATCGGCCTCCTCCTCGTCGGATTCCTCGCGCCGCTCGCCGACGCGGCGGCCCTGTGCGCCGACTGCGACGGCGGCGAGCCGTGCGGCGTCGACTGCGCGCTGTGCCTGTGCTGCTCGCACCTGCCGACGACGGCCGCCGGCGCCTGGGCCGTGTCCGGCACCGGCGGCGGCGGCGCGCTCCTCGGGGACGCCGCGTCGCCGGCCCCCGCCTCCCCCCTGCCGCGGACGATCCCCCACGTCCCGTGGCCGGC
>DATABP010000296.1:0-1537 GCA_036259515.1 Thermoanaerobaculia bacterium
GCCGCCGCGCCAGGGCGAAGAGCGACACCGCCTCGGGCCGCTGGGCGCCGAACGGCACCTCGAGGTAGCGGGCGAGCACGATCTCCGCCTCGGCCGGGCTCCACGCCGGGTTGCGCGGATCGAGGTGGAGGAGGCCGAGCAGGAACAGCGCCTCGTGGCCGTCGGCGGAGAGCGGCGCGTCGGCGGCGAGCTCGGAGAGGATCTGGTCGGCGGTGGCGAAGGCGCCGCCGTGGAGCGCCTCGCGGGCGGCGTCGAGCCGCGAGCGCGGCGGCGCCTCGACCGCCGGCGCGTGGGCGCAGCCGACCGTCGCGAGCAGGGTCAACACCAGGGCGAGGCTGCTTCGGGTCATCGGGCTCTCTCGCTTCCGCCGCGGGCGGGCAAGGCCGCGGCCGCCGCCGCGGGCGTGTCTCCGATCGGAGAGCGGCGGACGCAACGATCGTACCGCGAGAGCGCCGCGCCGCCGCATCGCCATGCCGCATTGCGGCTTCGCGGCCGGCCGCCATAGGCTCCGCCGGATGACCGCGACCGACCTCTCCATCCCGCGCCTCCGGCGCTATGCCTTCATGCGGCTCGCCCGCGCGCTCGACGCCCGCTTCGAGTCGCTGCTGCTCACCGGCCGGGTGTCGAAGTGGTACAGCGAGGTGGGCAACGAGGCGACCACCGTGCCCTCGGGCCTGGCGCTCGAGCCGGGCGACGCGCTGTGCACGCTGCACCGCGACCTCGGCGCCATCCTCGCCGTCTACCTCGATCCCGAGCGCGCCTTCCCCGGCTTCGGCTTCGGCGCCGTCGCGTCGCCGTGGGACGGCCGGCGGCCCGACCCCATCCACCTCCTCCACCGCCTGTGCTGCCAGCTCCTCGGCCGCGGCGAGGGCTTCTCGCAGGGGGTGGAGCGCTCGTTCCACTACGGCCACCTCGACCGCGACGCCGGCATCCTCCACGTGGGGATGATCAGCCACCTCGGAGCGATGATCCCGGTCGCCGCCGGCTGCGCCTTCGCCGCCCGCCGCGAGGGCCGCGGGCGGGTGGCGATCAACTTCATCGGCGACGGCGGCACCTCGACCGGCGACTTCCACGAGGCGATGAACATGGCCGCGGTGTGGCGGCTGCCGCTGGTGCTGGTGATCGAGAACAACCTCTACGCCTTCTCGACGCCGGTGGCGCAGCAGTACGCGGCGCGGCGGCTCTCCGACCGCGCGATCGGCTACGGCATCGCCGGCGAGACGATCGACGGCAACGACCCGGACGCCGTCGCCGAGGCGGTGGGCCGCGCGGTGGCGCGCGCCCGCGCCGGCGAGGGGCCGACGCTGATCGAGGCGATGGTCGGCCGCATGCGCGGCCACAGCGAGGGCGACGACTCGCTCAAGGTGGTGCCGCCCGAGGACCTCGAGCGCTACCTCGCCGCCGATCCGGTGCCGGCCTACCGCCGGCGCCTGCTCGACGAGGGCGCCGCCGCCGAGGACGTGCTGGCGCGGATCGACGCGCGGGCGGCGGAGCTGGTCGAGGCCGGGCTCGCCGGCGCGCTCGCCGCGCCGCCGCC
>DATABP010000297.1:0-8616 GCA_036259515.1 Thermoanaerobaculia bacterium
CCGCCCGGCGGGTCCGGTGCGCGTCGGCGCCATCGTGTTCGCCGAGAACGAGTGGTCGCGAGAGATCCACAGCGGGCTCGTCCTCGGCCGCGACCGCGCGCGCGAGGAGCTCGGCGTCGAGGTCGAGATGGAGGTCGAGCACCACCAGTTCGACCTCGCCCGCGAGATCGCGCTGATCGACCGTTTCCTGGCCGGCGGCGTCGACGCGCTGGTGATCTCGCCGTGCGACCTCCAGGCCTCGGTGCCGAAGCTCCGCGAGGCCCACGAGCGCGGCGTCGCGGTGGTCTGCGTCGGCACCTCGATCAACCTGCGCGACGCCGCGCGCTACGCCGCGGCGATCTACGAGAGCGATCAGTTCGAGCTCGGCTACCGCACCGGCTACTACCTGGCGCAGTGGCTGGCCGACCGCGGCCTCGACGGCGACACCCTCGACCTCGGCATCGTCCAGTGCGAGCGCTTCGAGCAGTGCTACCAGCGCGGGCGGGGTTTCCGGGCGGCCCTCCGCAACACCGGCGTGAGGTGGCGGGAGGTGAGCAACGTCGAGGGCCTGGTGCTGGAGCAGGCGGAGCGGCGCGCCGAGGCGATGCTGCGCGCGCACCCGGAGATCCTGGTGGTCTTCACCGAGCACGACGAGAGCACCCGGGGGGCGGTCGAGGCGGTGCGGCGCCTCGGCCTCGCCGGCAAGGTGTTCGTCTTCGGCACCGACTTCGCCGCCAGCATCGCCCAGATGCTCGAGTGCGACGACGACGTGCTCCAGGCGGCGACGGGCCAGCAGGCGCGCCGGATGGGCGCGGACGGCGTGCTCGACGCCGTGCGGCGCGTGCTGGGGCGGGACGTCGGGCCGCTCCACAAGGTGCTGGCGTCGCCGCTCTACACCCGCGAGCCCTGGCACGCCGAGGCGCTCCGCGCCTGGACCCGGGAGGAGGAGAGGACATGAGCGAGAGCCCATCCACCGCGGCCGCGCCGCGCCCGCTCCTGCGCTACGACCTGGGCGGCGTCGGCCGCGGCACCGGCGGACGGACCACCGTCAACCTCGCCGCCGACTGCGACGTCCACCACGACATCCGCGACCTCGACGGCTTCGTCCCCGAGGACGGGGTGGTCGACGAGTTCCTCCTCTCGCACACCCTGGAGCACGTCTCGACGGTCGACTACCGGGACTTCCTGCGCGCCCTCCACCGCAAGTGCCGGATCGGCGGCCGGGTCATCGTGGTGCAGACCGACGTCGGCCGGGCGATCCGGCTGTGGATCGAGGGCAAGCTGTCGTTCCGCGCCCTGCGCACCACCGTCTTCACGCCGCCCGACCGCCTGCGCGAGAACCCGTACCACATGCACCACAACATGTGGACCGCGGAGACGATGGCCGAGGACCTCGCGGCGGTCGGCTTCCACGCCGAGATCTTCGACGCCGGCACGTGGCCGTACGACCAGCTCGACGAGCTGTTCCCGGAGGAGACCCGGGCCTACTGGGGCGTGCCGATCCCCAACCTCGGGGTGATCGCCACCCGGCTCGCCTGACGCCGGCCGACGCCATGATCCCCGACCGCATCCACTTCTGCTTCGGGCTCAGCCCCGACTTCGGGGGCAAGCCGTTCTCCCTCGTCCACTACCTCGCCGTGCGCTCGGCGGCCGAGGTCAACCGCCCGAGCGCGGTCCGCGTCCACTTCCTTCACCGGCCGTCGGGGCCGTGGTGGGAGCGGGCGCTCGAGATCGCCGAGGCCGTGCCGATCGAGCCGCCGGACGAGATCGACGGCGTGCCGGTCCGCCACCACGCGCACCGCGCCGACCTGGCGCGCCTCCAGATCCTCGCCCGCGAGGGGGGCATCTACCTCGACGCGGACGTCTTCTGTCTGCGGCCGTTCGCGCCGCTCCTCGCCCACCCGGCGGTGCTCGGCCAGGAGGGCGGCGCCGACGGCGACGGCGGATGGGGGCTGTGCAACGCCGTCGTCCTCGCCGAGCCGGGGGCGTTCTTCGTCGAGCGGTGGCTCGAGGGGTTCGACCCGGCGCGCTCGCTGTGGCAGGGGTTCCGGTCGCGCGGCCTCGACGAGAACTGGGGCGAGATGGCGGTGCGCTACCCCGCGATGCTCGCCGAGCGCTACCCGGAGCACGTCCACGTCGTCGGCCCGCGGGCGTTCTTCTGGCCGACCTGGACGCCGTCCGACCTCCGCCTCCTCTTCGCCCGCGACGGCACGCGCTTCGACGACGCCTACTGCCTCCACCTGTGGGAGCAGCGCTCGTGGGAGCCGTACCTGCGCGACCTGACGCCCGAGACGATCCACTCGGTCGACACCAGCTTCCACCGCCTCGCCCGCCGCTACGTCTGAGGCCCGGAGCCACCGATGCCGATCCGCGCCCGCCGAACCGCCGCCCCGCGTTGCCCGCTCCTCGCCGTCCTCGCCGCCGTGGCGGCGCTCGTCGTCTGGGCACCCGCCGTCCGCGGCCACGGCGTCGGGACGCACCCCGCCGTGCCGCACGCCGTCGTCGGCCCCAACCAGCCGTCGGAGGCGGTCGCCGCGGTGGAGCGGGTCCACGTGGTGATCATGACCCACCTCGACGTCGGCTTCACCGACCTCGCGGTGCCGGTGATCAACACCTACTTCCAGGAGTTCTACCCCGCCGCCATCCGGTACGCCGCGGCGGTCGCCGCCAGCGCCGACCCGAACGTCCGCGACTTCGGGTACGTCTTCACCACCCATCCGTGGCTCTTGTCGCTCTACTTCGACTGCCCCGACGACCTGGTGCCGGACCTCGCCTGCCCCACCGAGGCCGAGGAGGCGGCGGTCCGCCAGGCGATCGCGTCCGGCGTCGTCACCTGGCAGGGGAACACCTTCAACCTCCAGGCGTCGCTGATGGACCCATCGCTCTTCGAGTACTCGCTGGGGATGGCCCGCGACCTCGACCGCGCCTTCGGCCAGCCGCCGAAGCGCACGGTCAGCCTGCGCGACGTCCCGGGCAGCTCGCGGGCGGTGCTGCCGGCGATGCGCCGGGCGGGCTACGAGGCGATCAGCATCGGGGCGAACGGCGCGGTGGTGGCGGCGGCGGTGTCGAACGCCTTCCTGTGGAAGACGGGCGAGGACGACCCGGGGACGATCGGCCTCCTCCACCCGGGCGGCTACGGCGGCGTCAAGCTCCAGGACTGCATCGTCGTGCCGGGTCTCGCCGACGCGCTGTGCGTGTGGGTGACCGGCGACAACTCCGGACCGCCCAACACCAGCGCCGTGTTCCAGGTGTGGCGGATCCTCTCCCGGACGTTCCCCCGGGCGCGGGTCTTCGCGTCGACCTTCGACGCCTTCGTCGAGCGGCTGGCGCCGGTGCGCGACCGCCTGCCGGTGGTGACCCAGGAGATGGGCGACACCTGGATCTCCGGCCCGCCCGCCGATCCGTGGAAGATCGCCGCCTTCCGGCTGATGAGCCGCGAGCGCGCGGCCTGCCTGGCGAGCGGGGAGTGCTCCGCGGACGACCCAGCGATCCGGAGCTTCAGCCGCTTCCTGCTCAAGGCGCCGGAGCACACCGCCGGCCTCTCGTCGACGCCGTACCTCCAGGACTACTCGCGGGACTGGTCGAACGGTCGCTTCGAGAGCGTGCGGAACCAGCCCGCCTTCCTCCAGGTGGAGGCCTCCTGGGACGAGCAGCGGGACTTCCTCGCCTGGGGTCTCGACGCGCTCGAGGCGGCGGGGTCCTCGCCGGCGGCGAAGGGGCTCGCGGCGCGGATTCGCGCCGCTCTGACGGCGCTGCGGCCGACCGGGCCGCCGTCGACCGAGGGGTACGCGCCGGTGGACGACCCGTCCGGGCCGTTCGCCTGCGGCGCGCTCGAGATCGGCTTCGACCCCGAGCAGGGGGCGATCTCGCACCTCCAGGCGGCGAGGCCCGGCGGGCCGGGCGGCGTCCGGTGGGCCACCGCGATGGCGGCGGCGGCGGCGCCGGGCGGGCCGGGTGCGCGAGAGGCGACCGCCGAGGACTCGGCCCGGCGGCGGCTCGACGCGGTGCTGCGGCAGCAGGACCACACCCTGCCGCTCCCCGCAGCGCCGTCCCCCACGCTCGACGCCGCACTCCTCCGCGCCGGCGATCATCCCCTCGGCCTCTTCGCCTACCGGACCTACGACTCCCTCGACTTCTGGCTCTACATCCGCCAGTACGCCTACGTGTGGCCGCTGCCGATCGACGCCCTGAGCCTGGCGGCGTTCGAGAAGCCGGGCGTGGCGAGCGCCTTCCCGCGCAGCCGCTGGTGGTACCCGGAGCTGACCTCGGCCTGGCGGCGGACCGGCGCTCCGGGCTGCGACTTCCTCCTCGAGCTGTCGATGCCGGAGCTGGCGCACCGGCGCTACGGCGCCCCGGCGACCCTCTGGCTGCGCGTGGTGGTGCCGCCGGACGAGCTCTCGGCCGCCCTCGACCTGGTGTGGCTCGACAAGACCGCCACCCGGCTGCCCGAATCGCTGTGGATGGTCTTCCGGCCGCGGGTCGAGCCGCGCGACGGCGACCGCGGCTGGCGCCTCCACGTCCTGGGCGAGGAGATCGACCCCCGCGAGACGCTGGTCAACGGCAGCCGCCACCTGGCGGCGGTGTGGGACGGCGTGTCGTACCGCGGGCAGGGCGGCTCGCTCTCCATCGAGACCCTCGACGCGAGCGTGCTCGCGCCCGGCGAGCCGTCCCTCGTCGACTTCAACAACTTCCCCGTCGAGCCGGACGAGGGGATCTGGTTCAACCTCTCGAACAACGTGTGGAACACCAACTGGCCGCTCTGGTACCCCTGGCGCGAGGAGGACGCGAACGCCCGCTTCCGCTTCGTCCTCCGCCTCGGCGACGAGGGCGGAGCCGCCGACAACCGATAGCAGCCCGCGCCGAGACGCCGGGAGGAGGAGAGCCGATGTCGATCTGGGGACCGCTGGCCGGCCGTTACGAGACGGAGCGCCCGCGCGCGCTCCTCGCCTTGGACGGTGGGGGCATCCGCGGCGCGCTGACCCTCGAGGTGCTGGCCGAGATCGAGAAGCAGCTCGCCCGGGCGACGGGACGGGGGAGCGACTTCCGACTGGCCGAGTTCTTCGACTACGTGGCGGGGACCTCGACCGGCGCCATCATCGCCGCCGGCATCGCCCGCGGCATGTCGGTGGGCGAGCTGCTCGACTTCTACACCGAGGCCGGACCGCTGATGTTCCAGAAGTCGAAGATCCTCGAACGGCTCCGCAACCTCTACGCCGCCGACCCGCTGAAGGAGAAGCTCCAGGAGGTCTTCGGCGGCGACACCACCCTCCACCCGGAGCACCTCCGGACCCTGCTCCTGGTGGTCACCCGCAACGCCACCACCGACTCGCCGTGGCCGATCTCGACCAACCCGCACGCCCGCTACAACGCGCTCGGCCGCAAGGACTGCAACCTCCGCATCCCGCTCTGGCAGCTCGTCCGCGCCTCCACCGCGGCGCCGATCTTCTTCCCCCCCGAGGTGCTGGCCTGGGACCCGGACGATCCGCGGAAGACCTTCGTCTTCGTCGACGGCGGGATCACGCCGTACAACGACCCGGCGTTCCTCCTCTTCCGCATGGCGACCGCGCCCGAGTACGCGCTCGGCTGGCCGACCGGCGAGCGCCGGCTGATGCTGGTCTCGGTGGGCACGGGATCGGCGCCCGCGATCGACGGGGACGTGCTGTCGCCGGGCAAGAACATCGTCTCCAACCTGGCGGGCCTGCCCGGCGCGCTGATGTACGGCGCCCAGGTCGACCAGGACGTCAACTGCCGCTTCGTCGGCCGCTGCGTCCACGGCGCGCCGATCGACCGCGAGCTGGGCGACATGGTGCCGCGCCGGAACGGCGAGGCGGTCCCGCTCGACGAGGACCTCGGCCGCGCCTTCCTCTACGCCCGCTACGACGCCGAGCTGTCGAAAGAGGGGCTGGAGCGCCTCGGCCTCGGCGCGATCGAGCCGGCGAAGGTCCAGACGCTCGACGCCATCGGCTCGATCGGCGACCTGCGGCGGGTCGGCCGCGCGGTCGCCGAGAGGGTCGACGTCGAGCGCCAGTTCGCGCCCTTCCTGGCCGCCCGGCGCGCCGCCGCGGCGCCCGGCTGAGCGCGATGCGCGCCTTCGTCGTGCGGCCGTTCGGCACCAAGGGCGGCATCGACTTCGAGCGGGTGGAGCGCGAGCTGATCGACCCGGCGCTCGCCCGCCTCGGGATCACCGGCCGCACGACCGGCGAGATCGCCGCGCAGGGGAACATCCGCAGTGACATGTTCCAGCGCCTGGCCACCGCCGACCTGGTGGTCGCCGACATCTCGATCCACAACGCCAACGTCTTCTACGAGCTCGGGCTGCGCCACGCGCTGCGCGACCGCGCGACGCTCCTCCTCCGCGCCCGCGCCGACGAGGTGCCCTTCGACCTCGAGACCGACCGCTACCTGGCCTACGCCGCCGACGACCCCGCGGCGACCCTGGAGGCGCTGGTGCGGGCGATCGGGGCGACGCTCGACTCCACGGCCGCGGACAGCCCGGTGTTCCAGCTCCTGCCGGCGCTCGCGGCGCAGGACCCGGAGGCCCTGCTGGCGGTGCCGGCGGACTTCCGGGACGCGGTGGCGCGGGCGAAGGACGACGGCCGCCGGGGCGACCTCGCGCTCCTCGCCGACGAGGTCGCCGGCCTGGGCTTCGAGTGGGAGCGGGCGGGGCTCCGCCTGGTCGGCCGGGCGCAGCTCGGCCTCGGGGACTGGGCCGCGGCGCGCCGGAGCTGGACGCGCCTCCTCGACGAGCGCCCCGGCGACGGCGAGGCGCGCCTCCTCCTCGGCACCGTGGACCAGCGGCTCGGCGATCTCGACGCCTCGGACCGGGTGCTCGGCCGCGTCCTCGACGACGGCCGGCTCGACCGCGGCGGGCGCGCCGAGGCCGCGGCGCTCCTCGGCCGGAACGCCAAGGCGCGCTGGGTGGGAGAGTGGCGTGGCGCCGACGCCGCGGAGCGCCGCCGGGTGGCGGTCCAGAGCCCGTGGCTGCGCACCGCCATCGACCGCTACGCGCTCGGCTTCGCCCTCGACCTCAACCACTCCTTCTCGGGCCTCAACGCCCTGGCGCTGGTCACCGTCCTCCTCGACCTCGCCGGCGAGCTCCCCGACGAGTGGTCCGCGGCGTTCCCGAGCGACGCCCGGGCCGCCGTCGAGCTCGACGAGCTGCGGGCGGAGCGGGCGCGGCTCGACGGCGCCGTGTCGCTGGCGCTCCGTGCCGCCGAAGCGGCGGGCGCCGCCGACGAGTGGCACGCGCTGTCCGTGGCCGAGCACGCGCTCCTGACCTGCGATCCCCGCCGCGCTCCCTGGGTCGCCACCCTCTACCGGAGGGCGCTCGCCACGGCCGGGGCCTTCGCGCGCGGCAGCGCCGGCGCCCAGCTCCGCCTCTACCGCGACCTCGGTATACGCTCCGAGTGCGTGGCCGCGGCGCTCTAGTGCGTCGAACGCGCCGGCCGGCGCCACGCCGACCCCGCCATGGACGAGCCCGCGACGGCCGCCGAGGGACCCCGCCGGGTCCTCCTCTTCACCGGCCACCGGCTCGACGCCCCGGGCCGCGAGACGCCCCGCTTCCCGCCGCGGTCGGAGGAGCGGGCGCGGGAGATGATCCACGCCGCCGTCGCGGCGGAGCTCGCCGCCGCCCGCGGCGAGACGGGCGAGGCGGCGGAGGCGCCGGTGCGCGGGCTCGCCGGGGCCGCCTCGGGCGGCGACATCCTGTTCCTCGAGGTCTGCCGCGAGCTCGCGATCCCCTGCGAGATCTACCTCGCGCTGCCCCGGGACGGCTTCGTGCAGGCCTCGGTGGCCGCCGCCGGAGCGGACTGGGTCGCCCGCTTCGACCGCCTGCTCGCCGCCCTGCCGAGCCGCGTCCTCGCCGAAGGCGCCGAGCTCCCGCGCTGGCTCCGCGGCGCCTCGCGCACCGACTACACGCTCTGGCAGCGCAACAACCTCTGGCTCCTCGCCAACGCGCTCGACTCCGCCCCCGACGCCGGGCGCCTCACCCTGATCGCGCTGTGGGACGGCGAGGAGGGCGACGGCCCCGGCGGCACCGGCCACATGATCGACGTGGCCCGCGAGCGCGGCGCGAGGACGGTGGTCCTCGACGCGAAGGAGCTGGCGGACGAAGGTTGAGCGGGCGGCGACCGCCCGTCCGGAGCTCCCTCCGGTCTCGCTCTAGTAGACTCTCTACCATAGATCGTCTACCATAGAGCATCGACCAGGGAGGAGCGACGATGCGAGGACGATCCGGAAGGGACGCCGACGAGCGGCTCGAGCTGCTGCAGGGGACGCTCGAGCTGCTGATCCTCCAGACGCTGCGCTGGGGCCCGCTCCACGGGCACGGCGTCGCGCTGTTCATCGAGGAGATGTCGGGGGAGGAGCTGGTCGTCGAGCACGGGTCGCTCTACCCCGCCCTCCAGCGGCTCCTCCAGCAGGGGCACGTCGCCGCCGAGTGGGGGGTGAGCGAGAACAACCGGCGCGCCCGCTTCTACCGGCTCACGCCCTCCGGCCGCGAGCACCTGGCGCGCAGCCTGTCGCGCTGGGATCGGTTCTCCCGCGCCGTGGCCGTGGAGCGGGCCCCAGCGCAGCGTCTGGAGGATCAGCAGCTCGAGCGTCCCCTGCAAGAGCTCGAGCCGCTCGTCGGCGTCCCTT